>JALYYD010000213.1 GCA_030946775.1 Gemmatimonadota bacterium | reverse complement strand
GATATTCTCAGGCCGCGGTACGCTCACCTGATAGACCACTCCGTTCAGCCTACCCGTGTAGCCGAGCATTTTCGCGATGCCGGCAACATCCAGGTCCGTTGGCAGCACCGCGGACGGCGGGCTCGCCGCCGGTATTTTCGTTGCCGCGATCGCATTATGAATCGCAGCCGCGACGCGCGCTTCATCTCCGTGCGCCGCGATGTGCACATAGATGATTCGCGGCAGCTCACCGAGCAGGTGATTGTGGACTGCGGTTTGATCGACGCCACCCGCCTGCAGAGCGAGCATTACCGGATTGACTTCGTCTTCTGTGAGGACGAGATCTCCCATCGCCATCGTCATACCGCGGCCCGTCTTCTTGAACCCGACCCATCCACCCAGCGCGAACACCGCCTCGAGCTTCACGCCGTCAGCAACGACCGTAAGATCGGTGCGCGGAAAGCTGAACTTGACTACGCCGCCCGGAAGCGAAACGCCGGGCCGTCCGAGCGTGCGCTCGAGCGGAGTGCGTAACGCGGAATCAGGCTGCGGCGATTGCGCGCCGGCGGCGGACGCCAGCGCTGCCAACGCGAGCACGACCCCGTACACGAATTCGGAGATCCGATTCATCCACAATACGGTAACACGGTCGGGCCCTCGAAGTGAGGGGAATGAGGGGCCGAAGCTTCCTGCCCGAGGGGTATATTGAATCATCCCAAGCCGGGTGAATGAATTCGCATGTCGATGAGCTCCGAACGCTGGCCGTCTCTCCCCGTCGCCGAGTGGCAGGACACCGCCGCCACCCTCCACCGGTGGACGCAGATCGTCGGCAAGACCCGTCTCTCGCTGACGCCCCTCGTCAACCATTGGTGGAACAGCACCCTCTACGTTTCCTCGAGAGGGCTCACCACCTCGACGATGCACAGCGGCGACATCGCTCTGGAAATTGGGTTCGACTTCGTGGATCACATCCTGGTAATCCACAGCTCCCGCGCGAGGGCGATCCGTCTCCCGCTCCGCGCTCAGAGCGTCGCTGATTTTTACGCCGAATATCTCGCCGCGCTGCGCAGTATCGGAGTGGAGCTTCACATCAGCGCAATTCCGAATGAGGTCGAAGACGCGACTCCCTTCGCCGAGGACCGGACGCATCACTCGTACGATCCGGAATACGCGAACCGCTTCTGGAGAATTCTCCTCGATTCTGATCGGGTCTTCACCGATTTTCGCGCGCGATTCGTCGGCAAGGCGAGTCCAAGCCATTTCTTCTGGGGCGCGATGGATCTCGCGGTGACGCGGTTTTCAGGGCGGCCTGCGCCGAAGCATCCCGGAGGTGCGCCCCACTGCCCTGACTACGTTCAGACGGAAGGGTATTCGCACGAGCTGACGAGCGCCGGATTCTGGCCCGGCGCGATTGGTGCGATAGAGGAGCCGGTGTATTACGCGTACGCGTATCCCGAGCCGGCTGGCTACGAGAGCGCCACTATCAAACCCGCCCCCGCCTACTATCATCCGATGATGAAGGAATTCATTCTGCCGTACGAGGCAGTGCGCACTTCCAAGTCACCGGACGCGACGCTGCTCGAATTTCTGCAGTCCACCTACGAAGCGGGTGCGGACCTCGCCAAGTGGGATCGAGCCGCGCTCGAGCGCAGCTCGCCGGGGCCGGTCAGGTGAACGCGGACCGCGACATCCCCGTTCACGACAGCCCGGGAAAGAATCGTTTCGAAGCCGAGATAGAGGGACACACTGCCTTCGTGGATTACATGCGTCGCGGAGACACGATCTGGTTCACGCACACTGAAGTTCCGCACGAGCTCGAGGGCCGCGGGATCGGCAGCGCGCTCGCGAAGTACGTTCTCGACTACGCGCAGACCAATTCATTGAGAGTCGTGCCGAGCTGCCCCTTCATCGCTGAGTACATCGAGTCGCATCCGGAGTACGCGGCGCTGCTGAAGTAGCGGCGGCGCCCTAAGCCATGGGTTCCCGCGGCGCCTTCACGCGGTAGTACATCCCAACTGCAATGAGAATGAACCCCGCGATCGGCAAATAGGTATCAGTCCACGGCGCTGTCGCAGCGTTGGCGCTCGTGTGTCTAATGATGACGGTGAGCAAAAGCAGCGCGGCCCCGGTCAGCGCCATAATCGAACCCTTCGTGTGCGAGCTCATCGTCTCCCCTTAAGAGTTAGAGTCATTCCTGTGTATCACGTGCAAAAACCTGACGCCCTGCCAGGAATGTCTTCTCCACCACCCCGAACAACTTCATCCCCGCGTATGGCGTGATCTTGTTGCGGTGCTCGAGCTTCCCCGGATCAACTACGAAGCTCGCATCGGGATTCCATATGACGATGTCCGCGTCGTAACCCCCGGCCAGCTTTCCCTTCCATCCGTCGAGTCCAACCAGCCTCGCCGGTCCCGCCGACATCCATTCCGCAATTTTCTCCGGGGCAACGCCGCGCTCGCGCGCGCCCGTCCACACCGCCGGCATCGATATCTGAAGCGACGCGATCCCGCCCCACGCCGCGAAGAAATCACCGCCGGTGTCTTTCATCTCCGGAGGACAGGGCGAATGATCCGACGCAACGAGGTCGATCTGTCCCGCGATCAGCGCCTCCCACAGCGCGTCACGCTCGGCGCTGCTCCTGATCGGCGGCGCACATTTGTACTGCGTCGCGCCATCCGGAATCTCTTCGGCGGCGAATGTCAGATAGTGCGGACAGGTCTCGACTGTGATCGGCAGCTTCTTCGCCCGGGCGTTGCGAATGAGGTCGAGCGAGCTCGCCGACGAGAGATGGACGATGTGCACGGGTGTCGCGCACCACTCCACCAGGTTCGTCATCAGCGCAATCGCCGAGCGTTCCGCGGCGATCGGACGTGTGGCCAGGTAAGCCGTGTATTCGCGCGACGGACCGGCCGGTTCGAGAATCTCGGCGGGATCTTCGGCGTGAACCATCAACGGGGCGTTCATCCCCGCAAGCTCCGGAAGCGCAGAGCGGAGATCGCGCTCGCCGACGTCCCCAAACTCTTCCACGCCAGAGGGAGTGAGGAAGCACTTGAAAGCCACGACACCCGCTGCGCGCAGCCGCTTCAGCTCGCCCGCATTCCCCGGCACTACACCGCCAATGTATTCGACGTTGACGTGACACTTGCCGTGTGCCGCAGCGCGCTTCGCTTCGAGCGCGGCGACCGTGGTCGTTGCCGGAATGGAGTTGAGTGGCATGTCGCAAATCGTGGTTATACCGCCCGCTGCGGCGGCGCGGGTCGCTGTCTCGAAGCCTTCCCATTCGACGCGCCCCGGTTCGTTGACGTGGACGTGGCTGTCAACGAGCCCCGGCATCACGAGAAGATCTCCTGCCTCGACGACCGGGCGATTTTCCGTCGCGTCGCCAATCGCGCCGACTCGCACGATGCGGCCGGTTGATATGTGGACCGATGCGGGCCGAACACCCTCGGGCGTGACGACGCGCTGCCCGCGAATGACGAGATCGCTCATCGGGCTATCCGACGAACGCGATGGTCAGGCAGTGTCGGCCCAGAAGCGGCGCAGAAGATTGACCGCGACCTGCTTTCTGTAATCCGCTGACGACCTGACGTCATCAATCGGATTGATCTCGTCCGCAAGCACCTTCGCCCCTTCATCTATCCCCGACTTCGCGAGCGCGGCTTCCGTCTTCGGAACTCGCACGACTGTCGCGGCGATGCTTCCGTACGCGACGCGTGGGTTCGCGCTTCGCACGCCGGCGACGACGATCTTCGAGATCGCCTGGGCCTGCCGCGTGCCGACTTTGCGGAACCACTGCTTCCCTTCCACGCGCGGAACCTCGACCGCGACGATGAGCTCGTCGGACTTCATCACCGTGGCGCGATACCCGGAATAGAACTCATTGAAGGGAACGCGCCGCTCGCCGCTCGCGCTGCGCAGGACGACGACTGCATCGGCCGCCGCCCAAACCGGCAGCGAATCCCCCGCCGGAGATCCGTTCGCAATGTTGCCGCCGACAGTACCGCGATTCTGGATCTGCGGGCCGCCGACGAGCTTCGATGCCTCGACGAGCATCGGCAGGCGTTTGTTCACTTCCGCGTTTCGGATCAACCAGGTGTACGTCGCGAGTGCGCCGATAACCAGCGTGTCTCCGTTCGTCGTGATGTTGCGCAGCTCTTTCACGTTCCAGATATCCAGCAGCTTCCTCGGCACCAGCGTTCCGAACTGAGCCGCGACGTAGAGATCGGTCGCACCCGCGATCGGTGTGCGCTTCTCGTCCCGCAGTATCGTCAGCGCGTCCTGCATTGACGACGCGCGGCGGAGATCGAGCTCCGACATCGGCGTCCTGCTCACGCCGTCACCACGCTTCCCGCTTCTTCGGGAATCGGCATCCCACGCCACTTCATTATCGCGCGGTAGATCGCCGAGTACCCGGTGCAGCGGCAGAGATTTCCAGCAAGGGCGATCTTCACTTCGTCGAGCGTCGGCTTTTCGCCCAGCGAGAGCGCCGCCATTATCATCCCCGGCGTGCAGATTCCGCACTGCGCGCCGACTTCGTTCATGAACAGCTCCTGCAGCGGATGCACGCCGTTCAATCCCTCGATCGTCACGACCTCCGTGTTCTCCGCCTGCCCGAACGGAACCAAACACGAGCACACAACCTCGCCGTCGATGAGAACGCTGCACGCGCCGCATTCCCCTTCGCCGCATCCTTCTTTCGTTCCGGTCAGCCCGCAATCCTCGCGCAGCACATCGAGAAGCCGCGCCGCCGGGCTCGCGTTAACGTCCACCGGCTTTCCGTTGAGAGTCATCTTCATCGCGCGGCACTCCCATTCATTCGCGGAGACTTCGCGATGTGCTCCGGCGTCGCCGGAATCTCGCGGATGTCGCAGCCGATCAACCGCAGCGCGTTCACGACCGC
>JALYYD010000154.1 GCA_030946775.1 Gemmatimonadota bacterium | reverse complement strand
GGAACTGCAACTGAACACGTGCCGAGTGCTCAGCGGCGCTGCTGGGAGCTTGCGAGTTAACTACTAAGTGACTTCACCGGCATACGAAGAAAAAAAACCGCCGGTCGTCGAGAGGGCCGGCGGTTTTTCACGCGTTCCGTAGATCGCGGCTAGAGACAGCCGCTTTTACTTTCCGTTCTTCTTCCACTGACCGCGCTTGCCGGCGCGCTCTCCGTGTTCCTGCTTGCGCTCCGCCATCGCCGAGTCAGCCTTCACGCGCTGCTCCGGCGTAAGCAGGCCGCGAATCTCGTTCATCTCCTGCGTGCGGATTCCGCTCGAGAGCTGGCGTGCCTTTTCCATGTTGGCGCGAAACGCCGCCGTGTCTCCCTTCTGTCTCGCCGCGCGCGCCGCTTCCATCAGCGGCTTCGCCTGTTCGCGTGTCGCCTTCATCTGCGGCTGGTACTTGGCGTGGATGGCCTTCATCTGCGCCTTCTGGGCGTCGGAGAGGTTCAGATGCTTGAACGCGCCCATCTGCCTGCCGTGATTCCTGCCCTGGCCGTGCATTCCAGCCATCGGTTTCGTGGCCGGCGACGTGGTGGTAGACTGAGCCTGAGCCGAACCGGCGATCGCTGCAGCCGCGACCGCGGCGAGCGTAAAATTGCGAAGTGCTGACATCCCATCCTCCTGCATAACGGTTTGCGGGCCGCTATCTGCGGTCCACAACATTAGACGGAGGGTTTTCGCGGATGTTAACGGATGTTTATGAACTGGCCACTGGCGGCCGAAAGCTGGCAACTGCAACCGAACCGGATGCGAGTTGTGTGTAGGTAAGGAGCGAGGGTTTAGGGTACGACCGCAAGACCGTACGCATCATTATGAAGTCGAGTAGGACGGTCCTGCGGCAGTACCCTTAGCCCTCAGACCTTACCTACTCAGCCCTCGCATCCGGTTCAGTTGCAGTTTGCAGTTTCGAGTCGCCAGTTACCCAGCAGCAACGGACGGCACCGCCCCGAATCTCCGCTCCCTCGACCGGAATTCCTTCACCGCCGCATCCAGATCCGCGGGCGAGAATTCGGGCCACTTCCGCTCCGTGAAGTACAGCTCGGCGTACGCGCACTCCCACAGAAGGAAGTCGCTCAGCCGCTGCTCGCCGCCGGTGCGGATGAGCAGATCCACGTCGCGCGAAGGTCCGGTCCAGTGATACACACGGTCGATCTCGCGCTGCAGCTCTTCTATTGTGTGCTTCGCTCCGCGCGGCAGCGCATTGCTGGCGCGAGCGATCGCGTCGCGGGCGGAGTAGTCGACGGCTATGCGGAGGTCGAGCGTGCGGCCGTGCTTCGTCGCTTCTTCCGCGGCTAGAATCGCCTTGAGAAGCTCAGCGGGAATTCTGTCTCGGCGGCCGATGATTCTCATCCGCACGCCATTGGTGATGCAGCGCTTGGTTTCCTTGACCAGATAGCGCCTGAACAGCCGCATCAGCAGCGCGACCTCGCGCGACGGACGCTGCCAGTTGTCGGCGGAGAAGGCGTACAGCGTGAGCATCGAGATTCCGCACGACGGCGCCGCCTCGACGATCTCCCGCACCACTCGCGCACCTACGATGTGACCCGCAGTGCGCGGCTTTCCGCGCGAGACAGCCCATCTTCCGTTGCCGTCCATAATGATGGCGGCGTGAATGCCGCCGGCGTGCTGAGTCATCGTCAGCGTTCCCTCGTGGCGCGAATGAGCGCTTCCATATGATCCAGATAACGCTCGAGCGCCCTTCGTCCCGACGCCGTCAGGCGGTACTCCGTCCGCGGCATCCGTCCCTCGAATGACTTGCTGCACGCGATGTAATCGGCTTCCTCGAGCTTGCGGGCGTGGACGCTGAGATTTCCGTCCGTCGTCTTCATCAGCTTCTTGAGATCGCTGAAGCTGAGGGAGTCATTCACGGCCAGCGCGCTGACGATGCCGAGCCGAAGACGTTCGTGGATGAGACGATCGAGGGCGTCCGAGCGGGCCGCCTGCTTGCCTTCCGTCTTGCCGCGAACGGCGCGAAGGTCATTCGCAGTCGAACGGTCTTCCCGAACAATTCCGTGTTTAGCCACCGTGCCTCCTGGCAATCGGAATACCGAATCCGATGTGGAGCCCGCCGAAGCCGGCTCCCATAAGTGCATCCGCCCACGAGGGCGGCGAAAAAAGAGCGATCGTGCCGATGAGCATGAAGCAGAAGCCCATTATTGGAACGACGCGTACGGAGAAAGCGCCGCCGGCGACGACGGCGGTACCATATAGAAGGAGCCACATGCCGGGGATGGCAGCAGTGAAGCCGGCCCGGTACAGAAAAATCGTCACCAGCGCGCCGACGAACATCGGCGGCGAAAAGCTGAGCAGGAACTTTCTACCCGGTCCAGTGAGCAGCGGCATCTTGGCCGCTGCCGCCTTACGGACGATCGCCCAGATCATCACACCGGGCGCAAGCACCGCGGCAGCGAGCCAGATGAGGAGTGTTTTCGTCACGTCAGGTTCGGCGTGAGCGAGAAGCGAAGCGACTACAGCCAGACATCCGACCGCCACCATTCCCCATCCTGAAACTGCGGTGAAGGAGCCGGCGGCTTCCATCGTGTCGCGAATGAAAGCGAGATTGTCCATCGCCCTCGCGTGAAGCGCAGGGGGCTCGGCCGGCTGAGGTCGCCGGAGCGGTGTGACTGACGTCATAGCGTTGATTTTAGAGGGCGGGAACTAGTCTGTCAAGTACTTTACAGAGCAAAGTATGGTACGCTTTCTCACACACGGACAGCTCAGAAAACATGCCATATTTCGGGGTGCCTATCGCTGACATCTACGGACACGAAAAGCTTCGCGCGCGGCTGAGCGAATCGATCTCAACGGGAAAGCTGCCCTCGAGCATCCTGTTTCACGGCCCGCGCGGAGCGGGAAAACAGCGGCTTGCCCTCTGGCTCGCCCAGACTCTCCTCTGCGATCGGGAGAATCAACCCTGCGGCGCCTGTCAGAGCTGCCGCTATTTCGCCGAGCTGGCGCATCCGGATCTGCACTGGGTCTTCCCCCGGCCGCGGCTCAAGGACTCCGACCCGGACCTGGACGACGTCAGAGATGACTACGCCGACGCGATCAAGGAACGGCGCGACGACCACGGCCTCTACGCCGCGCCATCGGGAAGCGAGGGAATATTCATCTCCGTCGTGCGCACCCTCGTCAAGGACGCGTCGATGTCGCCCGCGATCTCGAAGCGAAAAGTTTTCGTCGTCGGCGACGCAGACCGGATGGTGGCCCAGGAAGGCGCCGACCAGGCGGCGAACGCGTTTTTGAAACTGCTCGAGGAGCCGCCCGCCGACACCACCGTCATCGTCACTTCGAGCGAGCCGGGCGCCCTCCTCCCCACGATCCGCTCGCGAGTCGTGGCGGTGCGCGTCGCGCCGATCGCGGACGTAGCGGTGAAGGCGTTCGCCGACGATCCACTCGTCAAGCCATTCCTGGACAAGATCGACAAGACGAGCACGGCAGACCGCGTGCGGCGCGCTGCGGGACTGCCCGGCTCTCTCCTCGAGGGAGAACACGACGCGCGCGCGGTAATCGCGGCGAAGAGAATTCTCGAAGCTGCGCTCACCGACAAGGAGACGACTCCTTATCTCGTCGCGCTCAGTCAGGGGTCGGCAAATGCGCGCGGCGCGTTCTCCGATACGCTCGAAGCCCTCATCACTCTCCTTGGCGAACGGATGCGGGAAGCGCTTCACAGCGGTGACACGCGGGCGGCGTCAGCGGCGAGCCGCGCCGCCGACTTCGCGCTGGCCGCGAAACAGCACGCCACTGGCAATGTGAACCCGCAGCTCATCACCTCGCGCCTGCTGCGCGAGCTTTCGGCGACCCTTCAATGAGCAAGCTCTCGCACACCGATGAGCAGGGCCGAGTGAAGATGGTGGACGTCGGCGCGAAAGCGGAGACGGCGCGCACTGCCGTCGCGGCGGGCGAGATCAGAATGAGCCGCGCGACTCTCGATGCAATTCGCGGCGGCTCGAATGAGAAAGGTGAGGTGCTGGCGACCGCGAGAATCGCCGCCATCAACGCCGCCAAGCGGACGAGCGAGCTAATTCCGCTCTGTCATAACATTCCGCTCAGCAACGTGGCGGTCGAATTCGAGCTCGACGATTCCCTTCCCGGAGTGCGCGCGACCTGCACCGCGTCAGCTACAGCGCGAACGGGCGTGGAGATGGAAGCGCTCACCTGCGTCGCGGTGGCGCTGCTCACCATCTACGACATGACGAAGGCGATGGGGAAGGAGATGGAGATCGGCTCGGTGCGGCTGCTTCGGAAGTCCGGCGGAAAAAGCGGGGACTGGAAGCGTACGGCCCCGTAAGGGTCGTACTGAATTCTCTGGCGTCCTCGAATACGGAAGCAGGAAGCTCTGAGCTTTTCAGCAGCTTGGCCCGGAGCTTTCATACCGGAACGATGGAGCAAGGAAAGCACTGTCGTCTTCGTTAAGTTCCGATCGAAGAGCTCCCAGCTATGAGGCTCCCGCTGCTCTCAGC
>JALYYD010000136.1 GCA_030946775.1 Gemmatimonadota bacterium | reverse complement strand
CGCACCAATCTTCGCGCCGTGCGCAACTTCGCTTACTTCGCTGTCTCTGTCGTCGCGGCCGCCCTGATTCTGATCATCGCGCGGAGGCGGGCTTCGCGCTGGGCTGTGCGCACTCTTCACCGCCGCGGTATCCGCGTATCCCGATTCAAGCTTGCGCGACGGGCGCAGATTCGGGAATCACTACTCGCAGAACCCGAAATCCAGCTGGCCGCGAAATCATACGCCGCCGAGCACGGAATCAGCGAGAGCGGCGCCACGCGCCGGGTCCACTCGTACATAGACGAGATCGTTCCGTTCTTCAACATTCTCGCCTACCACAGCGTCGGGTATGCGGTCAGCCGCGCGCTGCTCAACTTTTTCTACCGGGTCAGCGCCGAGTACGTGAGTCCTGCCGCTGCCGCCGAGCTTCCCCGCGACTCGATCGTTATCTATCTAATGAACCACCGATCGAATGCCGACTATGTCCTGGTCGGCTACGTGCTGTCGGGACGCGTCGCGATCTCGTACGCCGTCGGAGAGTGGGCGCGCGCGTTCCCGCTCGAGTACATCTTCAAGAGCTTCGGGTCATACTTCATTCGCCGCCGCTACCGCGAGCCGCTCTATCACGCAGTGCTGGAGAAGTACGTCCAGCTCGTAACGCGCAACGGAGTCACGCAGGGCATCTTCCCCGAGGGTGGACTCTCGCGTGACGGGCGTCTCGCTCCGGGAAAAATCGGTCTCCTCGATTACATGCTCGGTGTCGCGCGTGATCCGGACTTTCGCCGCCGGATGTACGTGGTGCCGGTGGCGATTAACTACGACCGGGTAATTGAGGACCGCTCGCTTCTCCGTGAGCGCGACGCGCGCGAGGGAAGGGGGCGCGTTCCGAAGCTCGTCCAGCTGCGCGAGGTGGCGCGCTACGCGTCGTGGAATTTTGCGCGTATCATCGGCGGACGGTGGAACCGGTACGGACGCGCCGCGGTCGCGATCGGGGAGCCGGTCTCTGTCGCACGCTGGCTGTCGAACGAGGAAGCGAGCGGGCGCGACGTGCTCGAGCTTCCGCGCGCAGAGCGGCTTCCGCACGTACAGCGCCTTTGCGATTCTATGATGGCGGAGATCGGAGCGATCATCCCCGTCACTTCCGTCACGCTCGCCTGCGCCGCGATCCAGAGTTTTGATTCGGACTTCATTCGCCGCGACGCGCTCATCGCGAGAATGGAGGAGATGCGCGAAGTGCTTCTCGAGATGAACGCGCGTGTCCTTCGCGCTGAGCGGAGCATCGAAGACGTGTTCGAGCGGGCGTGGAAGATGCTCGCGATGCGCAGAGTGCTGAGCGAATCGGAAACCGGTTACGCGGTGCTGCCGCGGGGCCGCCCGTTGGTGAGCTACTACGCGAACTCAGTAGCGCATCTGCTCGGCCCGTTCGAGTCGGGAGTGCGTGAACGCGATGCCCTGCCGGCCGAGAACGCGCTTCATTCGCGGACAGCGTCACCCATACCATAGCAAAAAGGAACATACGTCGGCAGAAAACCGAAACATGCGCCGACCGGCGCAGGAGCGGGTTAACGATGATTCGGACCCGACACTTTCAGCGCCGATGGGGTTTACTCGCTCGGAAGAATTTAATTGACACGCTTTGAGCCCAGTCCTAGCTTCTACGAAATGGCGGGCTTCAAACCCCGTCCGTCTAACATTTTGCCCGGGAGGATTTGGAGCTAAGACTACGTCTGGTAGTTCAGAGGCGTCCGATCGCGCTACGCGAGAGTCCGGCGCCGGCAATTCCCCGTCATAGCAAAAATCGCACAGCGGGTTCGTACAACACGGTCATCGACTGAAGCACGACTCTATCGAAGTGAGGAATGCATTTATGGCAACTCAAAAGGTTCTACGTTGGTTTACGACCGCGGCGTTTTTAGTCGCTTCGCTCGCCTCCGCCCGCGTCGCTTATGCGCAGGGTGCTGTCATCACCGGAAAGGTGACGACTTCGCAGGGACGCGAGCTTGAGGGCGCAAACGTCACGATCCCCGAGCTCAACATCTCCGTCGGAACAAACGGAGCGGGCATTTATACGATCAGCATTCCCGCGGCTCGCCTCTCGGGCGGCTCGGCAGTGCTTCGCGTTCGCTCGATCGGTTACGTTCCGCAGACGCGCACGGTCTCGCTGACCGCCGGGTCGCAGAGCGCGAACTTCTCGCTCACGCAGGACGTCAACCGCCTCCAGGCGGTCGTGACGACGGGCGTCACCGGCGCGACAGAAACGACGAAGCTGCCGTTCTCCGTTGCCCGCATCGACAGCTCGGACCTCAAGGTTCCTGCGGCAAACCCGCTTTCGCAGCTCGCCGGAAAGGTTCCGGGTGCCGCGATCGTTTCGGCCTCCGGCCGTCCGGGCGCTTCGCCGGCTGTCATTCTCCGTGGACCCACGGCGATAACCGGCGCTGGCCGCGGCCAGACGCCGCTCTACATCGTTGACGGCGTGATCGTCTCCGACCAGGGCGCAAACACTGCCGGCGGCGGACTGCCGGACATCAATCCTCTCGACATCGAAAGCGTCGAAGTCGTGAAGGGTGCCGCAGCCGCTTCGCTCTATGGAGCGCGCGCTGGTAACGGCGTCATCACGATCCGCACCAAGACGGGGCTCAACTCGGCGGAAGGTGTTCACTTCACCGGCCGCACCGAGTACGGCACCAGCGACATCGAGCATCACATCAAGATTGCGCAGAACCACGCGCTCGAGCTGGACGAGACGGGCACGCGCTTTTGCATCAAGACCGGCGCGAACGCTACGTACACCGGCACCTATCAGTGCGCTCAGAGCATCGATTACAAGTCGGAAGCGTTCCGCATCAACGACCAGGGCGATCTTCAGGCGCTGGCGCCACTCGGAACTTTCCCGGTCGATCCGAACTCTTCGCTGACCCGTACGACCCCCATCCTGACTTCATCGTTCCTTGTCCGCAACTGGCCGGGTCAGAACTACGACGCGGTCGCGACGATGGTGCGTCCGAAGCCGCTGCTCAACAACTCGATCGACATGCGCGGTCGTTTTGGAAAGACGGCGTTCTTCGCCTCGGCGAACAACCTCGATCAGGGCGGCGCGATCAAGTACCTCGACGGCTTTCAGCGTCAGTCCGCCAGGATGAACCTCGACCAGACGATCGGTACGCGGTGGTCCGCCTCGCTCACCAGCTACTACGCGAAGACCCGTCAAGACGGGTTCTACGCTGAGGACGGCGGCAACGCATTCTTCCGCCTTACCCGTACCCCGCCGATCGCGAACCTGAATGCGGTCGACTCCAAGGGACGTCTGTTCATCCGCTCCAACCTGCAGACCAGCGGCACCCAGAACAACAACCCGCTGTACCCGCTGCAGAACGATCACGAGTACACCAAGGGCACGCACTACATCGGTGGCGGTACCCTTCGTTACGCCGCGACCAGCTGGATGGATCTCGAAGGAAACCTGAGCTACGACGGCTCCTTCACGAACCTCGACAACTTCGACGACAAGGGATACCGCCAGACGAACAGCTCGTCGGACGCGTCGTTCCTGCGCAAATCGTCCGAGTCGATCACGTCGTATAACTCCGGCATCAACATGAACCTCCGGCACGACCTGTTGAGCGACATGCACACGCGCACCAGCGTTCGTTACGGATACGGCCGCGAGGATTATGACTTTCGTCGCGCCCAAGCCGGCGGACTCGCCGTAATCGGCGTTCCGGCGCTCGGCAACGGATCCATTTCACAGTCCGTGTCTTCCTCGGTCACATCAGTCCGCAGCATTGGATTCATCGTTGCCGAGAACATTGATTACAAGGACCGCTACATCGTCGACGGACTCGTCCGTCGCGACGCCAGCTCGCTTTTCGGAGCCGGTAACCGCTGGCGGACTTTCGGCCGCGGATCGGTCGCGTGGCGTGTCTCGCAGGAGCCGTTCTGGTTCATTCCGGCAATCGACGAGTTCAAGCTTCGCGCGTCAATCGGAACCGCCGGCGGACGTCCCGGATTTGCTTCACAGTACCAGACCTTTACGGTCAACAACGGTATCGTGTCGCCGGGCGTTCTGGGAAACAACCTGCTCAAGCCGGAATCGATCCGTGAGAACGAGTACGGCATTGATATGCAAGCGTTCCACAGAATCGGCATTACGCTCAACTATTCCAAGTCGGATTCGCGCGATCAGATCCTGCTCGTTCCTCTCCCGGCTGCCAGCGGCTTCGGCAACCAGTGGCAGAACGCAGGCGTGCTCCAGAACAAGACGTTCGAGGGATCGATCAACGTTCCGATCATCAATGGCCGCGATGTGCAGTACTCGACGCGGTTCATCTACGATCACAACCGTGCCGTGATCACGCACCTGTACGTGCCGCAGTTCAGCTTCGGCGCGACTGCGCAGGCGACGGATCAGATCTTCCTGGCCTGTTCCGCGACGGCCGGTGAGAAGGGATCGTGCAACAGCACTCCTGCCCAGCAGGCGATCAACCAGAACCCGCGCTATGCGGAGTTCTACGGTCGCGCGTTCGTCAGAGATTGCAGCCAGCTGCCTTCGGGCGTGCAGGCCGCCTGCGGCGATGGCAAGGATTTCCAGAAGAACTCCGACGGCTTCATCGTCTGGGTAGGCGCTGGAAACTCGCTCGCCGACGGCATTACGAAGAACCTCTGGCAGGCGAGGCTTCCGTTTACATCGCCGTTCTACGCGGCGTCGACGGCGGGACTCAACGGCCTGTTCAACCCGCGCGTAAGCCCGATTAGCTGGGGTCATCCGATCGTCCAGCGCGATTCCACCGGCAGCGCGCTTCTCAAGGATCTTGGGAACCCGCTTCCGAATTTCCGCTGGGGCTTCTCGCAGACCCTCAACATCAAGAAGCTCAGCGCCTACGCGTTGATTGACGCCGCGATGGGTCAGCACGTGTACAACCAGGGCCGCGGCTGGTCGTACCTCGACTTCCTTGAAGGACGGGAAGATCAGTCCGGCAAGACGGTCGCCGACGCGAAGCCGATCGGTTACTACTACCGCGCCGGCGCTCCTGATAACAACGGCACGGGTGGTCTATACGACATTCTCGCTCCGAACAACTACACCACCGAGAACGCGAGCTATGCGAAGCTCCGTGAAGTCAACCTCGGCTACCACCTCGGACACATCGGGACGGTAGGCGGTGATTGGTCGCTG
>JALYYD010000127.1 GCA_030946775.1 Gemmatimonadota bacterium | reverse complement strand
GTGCAGGAGCTTGGCGAGTATGCGAATCACCCGGTCGCCCTGATTGTAGCTGTAGCGATCGTTGAACTCCTTGAAGTGATCCAGATCAGCGTAGCAGACAGCGAACGCTTCACCTGTCGCCAGTCTTTTCCCGATCTCGACTTCGATTGCAGCTGCGCCGGCGAGCCGCGTCGATGGGTGAACCGATAAATCGCGCTCCGAACGGCGGATCATCGCGTCGAGACGCGGCGTGACGTTCTCCGTCGGCGTGGAGACCCGCAGAACCTCGTCGGCCCCGGCAGCGAACGCGGCCTCCATCGCTGCCGCGCCGTCTTCGGCGACGACCGCGCAGGGAACGACTGCCGTGTAGGAATCCGCCTTCAGCCTTTGAAGGGCCGAGAGACTCGCCGTCCCCTCGTTCCTCGCGTCGAAGATGACGACACCCGGGCGTGATCGGAGCGCGAAGGACATCAGCTCGTCCTCATTGCTGATGATGAGGGGCTGACCTCCAAGCTGCGCCAGCCATCCCGCCACGGGATCGGGCAGATGGCATCCGTCCGGCGCGAAGCAGATAAGCGCCGGACTGGAGAACGTGTCGGATCGTTTCGGAAGCGCCAAAGAGACCGGTTCCTAAAAAAAGAAGAACGCCACCCCAAGCACTGCATACGCCAGCAGCAAAAATATCCCTTCCAGCCAATTGGACTCGGCATCGCGGATCACCGAGTTCGCTACCATTACCGCCAGGCCGATGCACGCCACTTCCATCGTCGAAAACGCAAGGTCCATCGGCTGGCCCATCGCCTTCCCCAGCAGCACCAACAACGGTGCGATCAACAGCGCAACTTGGATGCTAGATCCAACCGCGATGTTGAGCGACAAATCCATTCTGTTACGCAACGCCATCAAGACCGCCGAGCTGTTCTCCGCGGCGTTACCGATGATCGGTACAAGGATCAATCCAACGAAGAATTCAGTAAGTCCAAGCGTCCTTACCGCTTGATTGGTGACGGAGACCAGGACCTCCGCCATAACCCCGGTACCAGTGGCCGCAAACAGCAGTATTAGGAGTGCCTTCCTTGACGACCATTTCGGCGTTGGAGTCACCTCGGGACCGGCGTCAGTGGGCCTGAATGCGGAAGAATGCGTCCAAAAGGTGTAAAAGAGCGACGCGAGATACCCGAGGATGAGCAGTACGGCCACATAGAGCGACATTTCCACAGTCGCGACGCGCGCCTTGTCCGGATGCAAGCTGTGGAAGAGCGTCGGCACGGCGAGGCCGAAAACCGCGATAAGCAGCACGGTCGCACTGAATCCGGCCATGTGCTTGCTGAAATGCTGCACTTTGTGCTTGAGTCCGCCAGCGAACAGCGCTGCTCCCAGCACGAGCAGGAGATTTCCGAGAATGGAGCCAGTGATGGATGCCTTCACCAGCTCGATCATCCCCGCGCGAAGCGCAAAGCCCGCGATGATGAGCTCGGCGAGATTTCCCATCGATGCGCTGAGGAGTCCCCCCACCGCCGGCGAAGTGTGCTCTGCTACCGATTCCGTCGCCGCTCCCAAGAGCGCTGATAAGGGAATGATTGCCAGCGCGCTAAGGCCGAAGACGACGATCGGCGACGCGCCGAAATAGCGCGCAACGAACGCGATCGGCGCAGCGAATAGCAAAGAGTACAGGAACTTCAAAAGAGAAAGCTGAGCGAGAGATAAGTCGGCGGTTGCCCCGCGTCAGCGGAGAGCCCGCCGAATGAGCGCGCGATGTCGAAGACCAGCCTTCCGCTCCTGATACCGAAGCCAAGCGACGCACTCGAATCATTGTTGTTCGCGTTACCGACGTAGCCCGCGCGAAAGTGAACCTCGTTCTGGTACACGATGTCGGTTCCGATGCGAAACCCGGCCCCCGATTCGCCGCGCGTCGTGACCACGCTCGCGGCGCCATTCACCTGCGTGTCCTTCAGATACTTGTCGAGCGCCACGATGTGATAGAGGAATCCCGCGTCAGTGCGCGTCGGGAGCGCGTCGCCGGCACCAGTCGAGCCGCCCTTCACCTTGCCGCCGAAATTCCGCATCGCGATCCCGATCGTGAGCGGAGAGCCAGCTGCGATGTGGTATTGGAGTCCCGCGTCGGCGGCGTGCGACGAGTTGACGAAGGTACCGACAGTCGCGCACTGGCCGGAGCAGTCCACGCGGAACTGAATCACCTTGTACGTCAAGCCGGCATTGAAGTGCTCGCCGAAGCTCTTTGCGTAAGTAGCCGCGAACACTAGATCGCGAGGAAGAATGACGCCGACCGGTTGGTTCTGCTCGTCAGTCACCTGTTGTTCGCCAGGATTGAGAATGTTCACTGACAGCGCCAGCACCCCGCGGACATTGGAAGGAAGTACAAACGCCAGAACGTCCCCGGTCGCAGCGATCGTCTGCGAGTGGTGGATCGAGAGCTCACGTTTTTTTTGCGAAGCGAGGCCGGCCGGATTCCACCATACGCTTTCGCTTCCACCGGCGGCGGCGACGAACGCCTGGCCCATGCCTACCGCCTGAGCGCCGGTGGGAAGAAGAAGGAATACTCCCGCGTCGGTGCCGCTCGTGCTCTGAGCGCGCGAGGCTGGCGCGCCGGCGGCGAGAAAGGCCGCCGCCAGCGCAATGCTAGAAAGGCGTCGCCTCATCGATGAGCATGATTGGAATGTCTTCACGAATCGAATAACGGAGGCGGCACTTGCCGCAAACGAGAACCTGCTCGGATTCCTTGTACTCGAGATCGCCCTTGCACTTGGGGCACACCAGGATTTCCAGAAGGCGCGGACTCAGGCTCATTTCGATTTTCCCTTCAGCAGTTGATATCCGAACCGAGAAAGCGCCGATGAATCGCGGCGCCAGTTGGGCAGAACTTTCACGTGAAGCTCGAGATACACTCGCTCACCGATGAAGGATTCGATCTTTCGCCGCGAATGCTCGCCGATCTTCTTGATCGCAGCCCCTTTCGCGCCGACGACAATTCCCTTCTGGCTCTCACGCTCCACATAAATTACCGCGCGAATGAACTTCGGCGAGCCGGCGTCGCGATATTCTTCCACCTCGCAGGCAATGCTGTACGGCACCTCGTCCCGCAGCTGCTCGAGCACCGTCTCGCGCACCAGCTCGGCGGCGAAAAAGCGGACAGGGAGTGTGCTGATCTCATCCGCCGGATAATAGAAGGGGCTCTCCGGCAGCATCGATTCGATCTTCGCGACCAGCTCCGGAACCCCGTCCCCGCTGAGAGCCGAAACGAGCATTCTGTTCGCCAGCTCGGCTTCGGGCACGGGAGTGGAGGATCCCTCTCCGCCGACCTCGATCCCTTCGGCGGTGCGCTGCGCGCCCGACATTTTCTTTCCGCTTCTCACCCGCTCCCGATCACGCTTGCCGAGCTGGTCGCTCTTGTTGAGAGCGAGAATGATCGGCGCGTGCGGCTCGGCGTCGAGGCCGGCGGCCGACTTCAATGATGGCGGATCGCCCTCCGTCACGTCGTGCACGTGGACGATGACGTCCGCCTCCGTCAGCGCGCGGAGAGCGGTCTGCTTCATCGCCTCCTGTAGCGCGTAACCGGGCTCGAGCAGCCCTGGAGTATCGAGGATGATCATCTGCGAGTCGGCGCTGCTGCGGATCCCCACGACGCGGTCGCGCGTGGTCTGCGGCTTCGGGCTGACGATGCTCAGCTTTTCGCCGACGATGCGATTCATCAGCGTCGATTTTCCGGCGTTCGGCTTGCCGACGAAGGTGACCATTCCAGCTCTTGTCATTCGGGAAAGTTAATGGTGTTTGCTGATGCACTCGTAGCACCCAAGCAGGGAGCTTGGAGCTTCGCAGCAGCTCGGCTGGGAGCTTTTCTTTCGCGCCGAGAGCCTGCTACTGCGTGCAGTGGAATGCGAGTCGAAGAGCTCCTAGCTGCGAGGCTCCCGCTGCTCTCAGCTCCCTGCTTCACTATTCGAGAAAACCCGAGGCACCAGCCAGATCGCAGACGGAGCCGAAAAAAAAAGCCCCGCCTCTTTCGAAGCGGAGCTTTAAAGGTGCCGGCGACGGCCTACTCTCCCGCATCCTCTCGGACGGAGTACCATCGGCGCTGCAGGTCTTAACGGCCGTGTTCGGAATGGGAACGGGTGTGGCCCCTGCGCTCTAGTCGCCAGCGATATCCAGAACGCGCTTTGACACGCGGACTGAATGGAAAAACCGAAGTCTGACTTCGGATTGATAGAAGTATGATCGTGAGAGCGAATCAACTCGTTAGATCGCTCTGCTTCTGCTAGTCGGTTGGAGAAAAAGAAGAACTCCAACCATATAAAAAAGATCAAGCCTCACGGGCGATGAGGATCACTCAGCTTGGAATAGTTTGCACTACGTCCACTTGTGACCTCTTGACGGGATGGTCTCTCCCGGCCCTTTAGGGAGCTCGAAGCTCCAGGGAAGATTCATCTTGGGGGCAGCTTCCCACTTAGATGCATTCAGCGGTTATCTGCGCTTGCCCTCGCTACCCGGCGCTGCAGTTGGCACCACAGCCGGTACACGAGAGGGCAATTCGACCCGGTCCTCTCGTACTAGGGTCCACGCCCCTCAATCTTCCAACGCCCACGACGGATACAGACCGAACTGTCTCACGACGTTCTGAACCCAGCTCATGTACCACTTTAACCGGCGAACAGCCGGACCCTTGGGACCTGCTCCAGCCCCAGGATGTGATAAGCCGACATCG
>JALYYD010000106.1 GCA_030946775.1 Gemmatimonadota bacterium | reverse complement strand
GCGCATTCTCGTTCCGCTCGGGATGACGACGGTTCTCAACTTCGACGTGAACCCGCGCGTGACCGACGCGACCGGCTACATCAGATACGCGCTCGGTCCCCTTCGCCCGGCACCCGACGCCGGCGCGGGCTGGATGTGGGGAGCGGGAGAGCTGGCTATGACGGCGAGCGATCTCGCCAAGTGGGACATCGCGATGATCAAGCGGAGTCTGCTAAAGCCGGCCTCATATCGCGCGCTCGAAACCGACGTCCGTCTCAACAACGGGGTCGGCACCGGATACGGACTCGGCGTCGATGTCTCGATGTCAGGTGGCCATTTTCTCGTCGAGCACAGCGGCGAGGTCTCCGGATTCACGGCTGAGAATTTCGTGTACCCGGACGACAGCGCCGCAATCGTTGTGCTGACGAACCAGGACGCCGCTTCAGCATCCGGGCTCATCGCCCAGCAGATCGCGACGGCACTGTTCACGGTCGAGGACGCCACGGCGAAGAGTGAAGAAGCTCGCATTCGCGGAATCTTCGAGGGGCTGCGTCGCGGCGAGATCGATCGATCGCAGTTCACGTCGAATGCGAACGCGTACTTCGACGAAGTGGCGCTCAAGGATTTTGCGTCGAGCCTCGCGCCACTCGGCGCGCTCACTGGATTCACGCAGACGCGCCAGTCGCTGCGCGGCGGATACATCGCGCGAACCTATCGCGCGAGCTTCGGCGCCCGATCGGTCAGAGTTTGGATTTTCGAGCAGCCGGATGGAAAACTGGAACAGCTGCAGGTCGCGCCGACGGGCTAGTTCCGCGTCCCGCGCGCGATGTCGAACACCGCGCTCCGTTTGCACTTTCCGCAGATGAGCCAATCGCGCTTCCGCGCGTAGCCCAATCCGAATGAGCCTCCGCCGATGTCGCGGTGGCTCATTTTCACATTGCAGATCGGACATACCGGCTGCTCACCAGCCGTGAGCGATTCGCGGATGCGGGCGAGCTCCTCAGCGGAATACTGTGCGATCGGCGAGCCGGTGTTGGCAGCTTCGTCCGCGTCGCTCATTCCGCGATTCTCACGACGATCTTGCCAAACTGCTTCGCGTCCTGAAGCCGAGCGAACGCGTCGCGCCCTTTCTCGAGGGGAAACACGGAATCGATCGGCGGCAGCAGCTTCCCTTCCCGCAATTGCTCCGTGATCGCGTCGAACTCCGCGTCGTTCCCCATCGTCGACCCAAGAATGTCGCATTGATTCCAGAACAGCTTGCGCCCGTCGGTCTCGAGCATCGGGCCGGAGCTGACGCCGCACGTAACCAATCGGCCCCGACGCGCGAGAGCATTCAGTGATTCCTTCCACGTCGCCTGACCGACACTATCTATCACGACGTCCACTCCGCGCTTGTTGGTGCGGACGCGGATTTCCTTTCCAACCTGGACGTTGCGATTGTTGAGAATGTGGTCGGCACCGAGCTTCTGCGCCTTCTCCAGCTTCTCGTCGCTGCCGGATGTAACCCAGACAGTCGCGCCGATCTGCTTGCAAATCTGAAGAGCCGCGATCGCGACACCTCCCCCGATCCCCTGGACGAGAACGTTCTCACCCTTCCGAACCTTGGCGCGGGTGTGAACCATCCGCCATGCGGTGAGAGTAGCGAGCGAGTACGCGGCGGCCGATTCAGCTGCGATGGATTTCGGAATCGTCCGCACGTTCTTCGCCGGCACCACGATGTACTCGGCCATCGTCCCGGAAACGTGCTCGCCGAGGAGCTTGAAGTTGACGCAGCACGACTGCTCGCCGGCCTGGCAGAATTCGCAGGTGCCGTCACTCAGGCCAGGGTTCACAATCACCGTTTCGCCGATTTTCGACGGGGATTTCGTGTTCGGCCCGATTGCGTCCACAGTCCCGGTGGCGTCGGCACCCATCACCCAGTCCGGGGTCACTTTCAGACCCGGAAGTCCGCCTAGCACGAATAAATCGAGATGATTGAGCGCGGCCGCCGTTACCCGGAGACGGACTTCCCCCTCGCGGGGCTCCGGCATCGGGAGATCGGTGCGGTACTCGAGCTGGTCGAGTCCGCCATTGGCGGAGATGGTTAGCGCTCGCACGGGGTCATCAGGACGTTATATTCAGGCGGTTACTACTATAGTAGTGGCGCCGGAGGCACGCGGCTAAGTTACCGACCACATCCGCTCCTCAACAATACTGAATGATCTCGATAAAAGTCCCACCCCTCGGTGAATCAATAGTAGAAGCTACCGTTTCGCGGTGGCTCAAAAACGAAGGCGACGCTGTCGCAGCCGGCGAAACTCTCGTCGAGCTCGATACCGACAAGATCACGGTCGAGGTTCCCGCCTTGAAAGCCGGCGTGCTCGTTAAACGCTCGCATGCAGAAGGCGATGTGGTGAAAGTCGATGAAGTTCTCGGTGAGCTGGACGAGACCAAGTCGGGAGCTTCGAGCTCTCCGTCGTCGGCAGCGGATGGAGCTTCGGCCGCTGGCCCTCGCGGCGCGGCGGCCGTTGGCGGCGTACCGGCCGCTCGGGAGGCGGCCTCCGCCCCACCCGCAGCCGCCTCCGGAGCCGGACAGAAATCTTCGCCTGCCGCTCGGAACATCGCCGCCGAGAAAGGCGTGGACATTTCAAGCGTGGCGGGCACCGGTCGCGGTGGTGTGGTGAGCAAGCCGGATGTCATCGGCGCGATTGGCGGAGGCGCGGGGGCAACTGCACCAGTTTCTTCTTCGAGCGCCCCGCGCGCACCAACACCTGCGCCGACGAAAGCGATTCCGACTTATGCAGGCCGCGGATCAAACGCCGAGCGTGAGACGCGGGAGAAGATGACGACGCGCAGGAAGCGCATCGCCGAAAATCTTCTCCAGTCGCAGCACTCGACGGCGCACCTCACGACGTTCAACGAAGTGGACATGTCGGGGCTCAACGGCCTCCGCGACAAGTTCAAGGACAAGGTTGAGAAGCAGTACGGCGTGAAGCTCACTTTCATGCCTTTCTTTGTGAAGGCAGCGTGCGTCGCGCTGCGAGATTTCCCGACGATCAACGCGCAAGTGGATGGCGACTCCATCATCTACAAGCACTACGTCAACATGGGAATCGCCGTCGCGTCCGAGCAGGGTCTCGTCGTTCCCAACATCAAGGACGCCGACCGCAAAGGCACGCTCGAGATCTCGCAGGACATCGCGAACGTCGCCAAGCGCGCCCGCGACACGAAGCTGACGATGGACGATCTCACCGGCGGCACGTTCACGATTACCAACGGCGGCGTCTTCGGCTCGCTCGTCTCCACTCCAATCATCAACTATCCGCAGGTCGGGATACTCGGTCTCCACAAAACGCAGGATCGCCCCGTCGCTCTCAATGGCCAGGTCGTCATCAGGCCGATGATGTATATCGCTCTCTCATACGACCATCGAATCGTGGAAGGACAGCAGGCGGTGCAATTCCTCGTGCGCGTGAAGGAGCTGATCGAGGATCCCGCCGCGATGCTGATCGAGTAAGAAATGCCTGATTGCGATGTCGCCATAATCGGCGGCGGGCCCGGCGGCTACGTCGCCGCGATCCGCGCCGCCCAGCTCGGCTTCAACACCGTCTGCGTCGAGATGGACAAGACACTCGGCGGAACCTGCGTCAACGTCGGATGCATTCCGTCCAAGGCGCTGCTCACATCATCCGAGCACTTCGAGTTTTCGCGCCTTCACGCCGCGCAGCACGGGGTGAAGCTGGCGAATGTCGAGCTCGACCTCCCGACGATGCTGAAGCGGAAGGACGATGTCGTTCTCGCTAACACAAAAGGCATCGAGTTCCTCTTCAAGAAGAACAAGATCACCTGGGCGAAGGGCCGCGGAACGCTCAAGAAGGGGAACGTCGTCGAAGTAGCCGGCGCCGACGGAAAAACGGAATCGTACAAGGCGAAGAATGTCATCATCGCCACCGGTTCCGTTCCAGTCGAGCTTCCCTTCCTCAAATTCGACGAGGAGAGAATCCTCTCCAACACCGGCGCGCTGAAGATTCCGGAGGTGCCGAAGCACCTCATCGTCATCGGCGGCGG
>JALYYD010000099.1 GCA_030946775.1 Gemmatimonadota bacterium | reverse complement strand
CAGCTCTTTCTGGTTCAACCCGCCCGGAAGCCTCTGCGCAAATGCTGCCGAAATCGGAGCAAGAGCAGCTACTGCCACGAGAATTCTAAGTGAGCGCATTCTGAAGTTTTTGCCGAAGCTCGGCGGGGAGTGTGGTGGGCTTGCTTTCGCGCGTGATTGACGCGAGGGTCGTAGAAGCGGAAATCAGGCGCGCGCCGGTCTCGGCGTTCTCGATCAGATACTCAAAGGTAATCATCCGCGACCTGACGTTCGTGAGCGACGTGCGGACGCGGATGAGCTCGTCGTAGCGGGCGGCACCGTGAAAGCGGAGCGACGCCTCGACGACGGCGAGCGCGACATTCTGCCGCTCAAGCTCGGCGTAGGGTGTGCCGAGTCGGCGAATGAAGTCGGTGCGTCCGATCTCACACCAGATCAGATAGTTCGAGTGATACACCACACCCATCTGATCAGTCTCCGCGTATCGTACGCGGAATTCGGTGGTCGTAGTCATACCATTGGGAAGAGGGCGAAGATGCCCGGGCGATGCTCCTTTGTAAAGATGGCTCAAGACGCTAAGATTGTCGCGTGCTTGCGCCGTTGAAATCTCCCTGCTACGTGGTCTCCGATGCGCACCTTGGTGTGGCATCCCCGGAGATCGAGCGCTCGTTCGTGGCGTTCCTCCGCGGGCTCGAGGGGCGGGCCGGCTCGCTCGTCATCAACGGCGACCTCTTCGACTTCTGGTTCGAGTGGAAGTCTGTAATACCGCGGCGGAGCTTCCGGGCGCTCGCCGCCCTGGCGGAGCTCCGCGATGCCGGTCTGCCGATTCTCTGGATCGCCGGAAACCACGACTGCTGGGGCGGTGAGATTCTTCGCGAGGATGTCGGCGCCGACTATCGCGTCGGTGACTGGACCGGCGACATCGCAGGATGGAACACCCGGATCGAGCACGGCGACGGACTGCGCGACCGGGAGGACAGATGGTACCGGTTCATCCGCCCAGTGATGCGAAATCCGATCGCGATCAAGACATTCCGCATGTTCCACCCCGATACCGCGACGCGAGTCGCCCTCGGCAGCTCGACAGCGTCTCGCGTTCATCGCGCGCGTGATGAAGGGCGCGGGCTGCGAAACCACGCGGCCGCCACGCTCGGCGAACGGAAGGATCTCGATCTGTTGATTTACGGGCATTCGCACGTCGCCGCCCTGGAGCGCTTCAACGGCGGCGTCTTCGCCAACGCGGGATCGTGGCTCGATGCGCCGACTTACTTGGTGATTACGCCCGAGCGCGTCGAGCTGCGCGAGGCGAATGGGTCAGCCGAGGGTAATCGTCTCGACTCTGTCGATCGATGATCCTAGGAATCGCTGCCCGATATCAAGGAAAACTTCGGGCGCGTCTGAAGCGATAAAACGGTAGCGCGCACCGTCCGATTGTTCCGCATCGAGCTTGTGCGACCGCAGGGTTTGCGCTGTTTCACGCGCGGTTTCCTCCGCGCTGTCGATCAACCGGACGTCCCTCCCGACGACTCGTCCAATCACGGATTTGAGCAGGGGATAGTGCGTGCACCCGAGAACGAGAGTGTCGGTTTTCGCATCCGCGACCGGAGTGAGATAGCGATCGGCGATCATTCGTGTCGCGTCGTCATCGGTCCATCCCTCCTCAATCAGCGGAACGAAAAGGGGACAGGACTGGGAGAACACGAACGTGTCCGGAACGAGACGCTTGATCTCTTTCTCGTACGCTCCGGACTTGATGGTGCCGGCGGTTCCGATCACGCCGACGCGGTTCGTCTTCGTCGCCGCGACCGCGGCTCTAGCGCCGGGCTCGATGACGCCTAGAACGGGGATCTTCGATTCCTCTCGCAGCGCCGGAAGTGCGTGGGCGGTGGCGGTGTTGCAGGCGACGACGATCGCCTTCACCCCCTGCTCGCCGAGAAAATCTGCGATCTCCCTGCTGTATCGGAGGACGGTATCGGGGCTCTTCGGTCCGTAGGGCACCCGCGCGGTGTCACCGAAGTAGATGATGCTCTCACACGGAAGCTGGCGCATCAATTCGCGGACGACGGTGAGTCCGCCGATGCCGGAATCGAATACGCCGATTGGCGCCGAGCGCTCCATCAGAACGCGAAGCTGGCGCTGACTCGTGCCGAAGTGGGAGTAGCGGCGACGTTGGCGTGAAAATCCCACAGATTCGCCGCGACGTACGCGTCGGCGGCGGCGAAAAGGTGGTTGAAGAAAAGCGCTGCGATCCAATCCTCATAGTGGACGCGCCGCGCTTTGACACGCTCGCCGTCGAAGCGGCTTTTGATGTAAGTCGCCGGCACCGGCTGGTGAGTCTTGGGATCGAGGGTCACGAGCCCGGTAATTGGATCAGTCTGGTACGTGCCCACTACGCTGTCCTTGGAGGCCGATTTCACGTCCCGCAAATCGTGGGCGGCCTTGGCCGCCATTCCAAGCGAGAATACTTCGACGACCGAGAAGAGCATCGCCGCGTTCGGACGGTCGAGGCGGGTCTGGCCATAGCCGGGCAGGATCATCGAGCTGATGAACGCCCGCCGGGGGGAGATTGGAGGTTTGGTGCTATCCGGCGTTTGAAGAGACGGAATCGGCGCACGAGCAACGGGAGGGGCGCTGTCCACGGTTTGGGAACAGGCTGGCCGCGCCGAAAACGCGGTCGCCAAGGCCAGGGTCAGGATGATGAACAACCTATTCATCGGAGGAAATTAATACACGGGCCGCTGGCAACTGAAAACTGCTACAGAACCGGATGCGAGTTGTGTGTAGGTAAGGGGCGAGGGATTAGGGTACGGCCGCAAGACCGATCCCTTCATTTTGCCGGCGAGCCGGACGGTCGTGCGGCAGTACCCTTAGCCCTCAGATCTTACCTACTCAGCCCTCGCATCCCGTTCAGTTGCAGTTGATCTCTCGCTGCCGGACGCCCGACTGGCGGGAGTGCATGGGAATCGAACCCACCAGACTCTACTTGGTAGAGTCGCATTGGTTTTGAAGACCAAGAAAGCCACCAGGCCTCATCCACCCCCCTGTCGCAGTCAGCTCAAGACGATCGCGCGCTCCCCTTTCGGCAGCACCTCACCGATTTCGACCGCGCCGGGAACACGTGAGAGGTACGACGCGGCTTTCCCCGCTGACACCGCCACCAGCAATCCGCCTGATGTCTGCGGATCGGTGAGAATCGCGAAGTCCTCGTCGCTCGAGGAACCGCGGTCAACGAGATCGGCGAGGTACGCGCGATTCCTTTTCGCGCCTTCGTTG
>JALYYD010000202.1 GCA_030946775.1 Gemmatimonadota bacterium | reverse complement strand
GATGAGATGAGCACACGGCGCACCGGGCCGCAGACGACGGTTGGCCGCGACCAGATCATGAGCCTGCCGACGCTGTCGCGCTCGATTCAGGACATGACGCGGCTGACTCCGTCGGGGAACGCCAATTCGTTCGGCGGAAGCAACTTCCGCTACAACAACATCACGGTTGACGGCGCGTCGAGCAACGATGTGTTCGGATTCAGCAACTCATACGGCGGAATCTCAGGGGTCGGTCCGAGCGGCACACCAGGAGCGGGCGCCAAATCGCAGCCGATTTCGCTCGATGCCATCGACCAAGTCACCGTCTCCATCGCGCCCTACGACGTGTCGCTCGGAAACTTCTCCGGCGCCAGCATCAACGCCGTGACGCGAAGCGGGACGAACACGACGACCGGGTCATTCTACAGTTTCGGCCGCAACCAGAGTGTCACAGGGAAGAGCGCCGATCCGACGCGCACCACGATTCCCGCGTACGCCGACTACCAGTACGGCGGGCGTGTCGGCGGTCCGATCAAGCAGGACAAGGCCTTCTATTTCTTCAGCGCGGAGATCGCGCGGCGTCACGAGCCGCTTCAGTTCGCGCCTGGTGACGCGGGGACAGTCGTCGATGCGCAGACGGCGTCGGCGTTGAATGACACGGTGAAGGCCCGGCTGGGAACGAGCTCGGGGGCCATCGGCGCCTACGACATCGCCGCGAAGAGCACCAAGCTCTTCGGCCGCCTGGATTTCAATCTCGGCGACGTGCACAAGCTCAGCGTCCGCAACAACTACATCAATGCAGACGCGGGACAGCTGACGCGCGGCGTGCTCAACGTGGCGTACGGATCACAGGATTACATCCAGCACAGCTCCAACAATGGAACGGTCGCCGAGCTGCGAAGCAACTTCGCGAACGGCGTGTCGAACGTGCTGATCGGGAGCGCAGTTTTCACGCGTGATGGCAGAACGCCCAGTGGGATGATCCTTCCACACATCGAGATCAACGGTCCCTCAGGGAGCACGATTCTGATGGGAACCAATCGTGAAGCCGCGATTTGGAAGGTGAATACGAACATCTTCGAGCTGACCGATAATCTCACCCGCGCTGTGGGGCGAAACACCTTCACGCTCGGAACCCACAATGAGCTCTACAACATTCAGTACTACTTCCAGAACGCCTGGAACGGCCGCTGGCAGTATTCGTCGATCGCCAACTTCAACGCGAACAAGCCATCCCGCATCCGCGGTACGTACGCCGCGCAGGGAGACAACTCCTATGCGGCGGTGTCGAACATGCAGTCGGCAAACTTCCGCGTTCTCTGGCCGTCGGCTTACGCGCAGGATGAGATCGCGCTGACCGATAGGTTCCACGTCACCGCCGGGCTGCGGGTAGATGCGCCGATCTTCCCCGATCAGCCGGGACCGAATCCCCAGTTCCTGAATACTTCGTACAACGGAACGACTCCCTTTTCGCAGTACAACGAAAAGAACATCGGCGGCAGGATTTACGTGGCGCCAAGGTTCAGCTTCAACTGGGATGCGCGCGGCGACCAGACGCTTCAGGTGAGAGGCGGAACGGGAGTATTCACCAGCAGAGTGCCCTTCGCCTGGCCGGCTTACGATTACTACAATAACGGCGTGAGGTTCAACAACGTGGACTGCCGCCCGAGCGCGACATCGGGCTGCGCCGGCAACAGCGCGACGGTACCGCTCGTGGATGGGAGCCAGCTCAGCACGCTTCAGTCCGGCGTGTACGAGATGAACGTCATTCAGAACAACTTCAAGATGCCGACGGTGCTTCGCTCCAGCATCGGATTGGACAAGAAGTTCAACACCGGAACCACTCTCACGTTCGAGGGCGTTTATACGAAGACGCTCAGCGACATCAAGTTCCTGAACGTCGGCCTGAAGGATTCGACGGCGATCAGTCCAATAGACGGCCGTCCAATCTTCCTCGGGAACGCAGTGCAGGAGCGCGTGAATCCGAACATCACATCGGTGTTCCTGCTCACGAACACGTCGAAGGGCTACAGATACAACCTCACCGGCCAACTGCGGCAGGCGCTGGGGAGCGTGCGCGGCAGCGTGGCCTACACCTACGGGCAGGCGTTCGACGTTTCGAACGGGATTCGAAACTCGCCGCAATCGAACTGGGAGTTCAATCAGGTGCGCGATCCGAGAAATCCCGGACTCTCGTACTCCAACTTCGACATCCGCCATCGCGTGGTCGGCTCGCTGCTCTACAACCACGAGTGGAAGCCGGGATACAACTTCGGAACATCGTTCGTCTTCACGGGCGTTTCAGGCTCGCCTTTCAGCTACGTGTACAACGGCGACGCGAACCGCGACGGTTCGAGCAACAACGATCTCCTGTACGTGCCAAAGGATTTCGCGGACGCGCACATCGTTGCGGCGGCCGGGGATACTAGAACCGCGCAGCAGATTTGGGATCAGTTCAATTCGTTCATCAAGGCCCGCCCGGAGCTCGACTCGCACCGCGGGCAGATCATCGGCCGCAACATGGGCCACACTCCGTGGAACAAGCAAATCGACATGCGCATCTCACAGGATCTGCCGGTTGCACTGAAGCACGGACACGGCGTGCAGCTTTCGCTCGACGTGATCAACCTTGGCGCCCTGCTCGGAACGACACTCGGCAGGCAGTACTTCGTTCCGAACGAGAACAACTACAACTTCTACACCGCACGTATCACGCAGACCGCGGGCCCAGGCGGTGCGCCGAGCGGATTCAGCTTCGATCCGATCAAGGACAACAAGCCGTATCAGTATGATCCCTTGAACTCGCGGTGGCAGGCGCAGTTCGGAGTGAGATACAACTTCTAGGGATAGGCACGACGGGATCGGGGGCTTCCAAACGGAGGCCCCCGATTTTTTTTACGCTTCGTCAGGGAACCAGGCGGCGATCGTCGTGCCTCCGCCGACAGTGCTTTCCGCTCGCACGCGTCCTCCGTGTGCTTCGGTGAGATGCCGCACTATTGCGAGCCCGAGTCCGGTGCCGCCGGCTTCCCGCGACCGGCCGGTGTCCGCTCTGTAAAAGCGCTCGAAGATTCGCGGCAGATGCTCGGCGGCGATTCCCTCGCCGGTGTCGCGCACGCCCGTCCAGACGCCGCCGGCTTCTCTCCGGCTGAAGATCGTGACCGAGCCGGCGGCCGTGTGGCGGATCGCATTTTCCACGAGGTTTGTGAGTACCTGTCGCAGTCCGGTGCGGTCGGCCCGGATCATCGTCGCGTCATCGGCGATCTCGGCGCGCAGCTCGAGCGACTTGGCAGCGGCGGCTGGAGTTTCCAGTGAGATCACTTCCGCGACGAGCGTGGCGAGAGTGAATTCGAGCGGTCGCGGAATCCACCCACCCGACTCGATGCGGGAGAGGTCGAGCAGCTCGTCAACGATGCGCTGCATTCGCCGGGTGTTGGCGAGAATAATCTCAACGAACTCGGCGCGCTGCGCGGGGGGGAGATCGGCGTCCTGAAGGGTCTCGGCAAATCCCCCGATGACGGTCACGGGAGTACGCAGCTCGTGCGAGACGTTGGCGACGAAATCGCGGCGGGTATTCTCCAGCAGCTCCAGACGCTCCGAGAGCTGCGCGAGAGTCGAAGCGAGCTCTCCTACTTCACCGGGAGCGGAGACTGCTTCCCGCTTCGTGAAATCGTGCTCGGCCAACGCGCGCGCGCGGTCGCGGAGCTCGGTGATCGGCCGGGAAACGTTGCGCGCAAACACGAGTGCGAGCAGAATCGCGGCAAGGAGAGCGGCGACCCCCGCGTAAAGAACGTCGAGCCGCGCGCGGGAGATGATGGCGTTTGCGGCTTTGGTTCCGACGGATACGCGGGCGACGCCCCGCGTGGTTTTCACCGCAACGTAGAGCTCCTCGTCTCCCCGCGACGGGCTGACGCGGCGCGAGAATCCCGTTCCTGTCGTCCTGGCGGCGATGACTTCGGGGCGATGTGAGTGGTTCTCGAGGCGCGCGGTTCCGCTGCTGTCGAAATACGAGTCACCGATCACAACGCCATCAGGGCGAATGAGAGTGACGCGGTGACCGAGTGCCGCGCCGGCGACGTGGGCAAGATTCATCGCGTCTGTGCCCGGGTTCCACT
>JALYYD010000052.1 GCA_030946775.1 Gemmatimonadota bacterium | reverse complement strand
ATCGCAGCGGCGGTCGCAGTGCCGGTGATCGCGTCGGGAGGCGCGGGAACAGCGGCGCACGTAACAGATGCGTTTCGCAACGGGGCCGACGCGGCGCTTCTCGCCGGCGTGCTCCACGATGGAACGACCAAAATTCGCGCGCTCAAGGAATACGTGGCGCGCGCGGGACTGAACGTAAGGGAGGCGGCGTGAGCGGCAGCTCGTATTTGCAGGCGGCGGCGGAAGCCGCGCGCATCACCAGCGCGGTGGCGCTTGGCTATTACAAGCGCGATCCGGAGCAGATGGTGAAAGCTGACGGAACGCCCGTGAGCATCGCGGATCTGGAGGCGGAGAAGACAGCGCGTGCCTGGATCGAGAAGCGGTTTCCAGAGGATGGAATCGTCGGCGAAGAGTTTCCCACCGTTCGCGAAGGTGCAAAGCGGCGCTGGATCGTCGATCCAATCGATGGGACATACACGTTCCTGAGAGGCGTGCCTTTCTGGGGAACGATCGTCGCGGTCGCAGAAGGGGATGACGTCATCGCCGGCGCGGTCTGCTGTTCCGCCATCAATGAAGAGATCTCGGCGGCGCCGGGCGAGGGGTGCTGGTTCAACGGCTCGCGATGCAGCGTGTCGAGTCAAACGGAGCTGGCAAAGGCGACCCTGCTGACGACCGACGCGCGTTTTCTCCGCGACGAGAGCCGGCGCGCCCGCTGGCTCACGCTCCAGAACGCCGCCGGCGGAATGCGGACGTGGGGCGATTGCTACGGATACATACTCGTAGCGACAGGACGCGCCGACATTATGGTTGACGACGCGGTATCGGCGTGGGACGCGGCGGCGCTGATGCCGATCATCACTGAAGCGGGCGGAACGCTCACCGACTGGAAGGGGAACGCGACGCCGTTCGGCGGGGACGCGATCGCGACGAACGGAAAGCTGTCGGAGCAGGTGCTGGCGATAATGAGCGGGAGGAAGCAGTGAGCGTGACATTGGACATCGAGGGGCTGAGGTACGATAAGGAGCGTGGCACCGTGGTGGTCGTCGCGCAGGACGCTGTGACCGGGCGGGTGCTGATGGTGGCACACGCCGACAGGGAAGCGCTGGCGCACACACTGCGCACCGGAGAGATGCACTACCGCTCTCGCACGCGCGGACTCTGGCACAAGGGGGCGACGAGCGGAAATGTGCAGCGCGTGGTCTCGCTCTCGGCGGACTGCGACAACGACACGGTGCTTGCGCGCGTCATCAGCGCGGGGCCGGCTTGTCATTCCGGCGAGATTTCGTGCTTCGGCGGTGACGCCGGCGCGAACGCATTCGCGGATCTGGCGGCGACGATAGCCCTTCGCGCGGCGCAGGGACCCGGGGGTGAGGGTGGAAAGCCGAGCTATACGAGGAAGCTGCTGGACGACCGGAATCTCCGGCTGAAGAAGATTGGCGAGGAGAGCGCCGAGCTCGTTGCCGCCTGCGCCGACGAAGATCGTCAGCGCGCGACGGAAGAGGCGGCGGATCTGATCTATCACATCGCGGTCGCGCTCAAGCCGCTCGGGTCCGGACTGGAGGATGTCGCCCTCGAGCTGTACGAGCGGAGCGGCGGAAAAGTGTAGGAAACTTGACTGCGGCGCGCCACAAGTGAGTGTTTCAGTATCCCCAATAACTGAAAGTGAGTCGCAGCTGATGTGGCAGCCGAAGTTTCAGCATACCCTCAAGAAGTCCACCTTCCTCTCCGGAATGCACTGCGAGAGACGGATGTGGTGGGAGATCAACGACAAGGGCTGCGAGGAGATGAAGATCGATCTCCCAACTCGGCTGCTATTCGATCAGGGCAACGAAGTCGGCGAGCTCGCGCGTGGACAATTTCCGGGCGGGATTCTCATCCGGCGCGACAAGGGAAACTTCGTCACCAGCTTCGCCCAGAGCCGCGAGGCGGTGAGCGACCCGGACGTCCCGGCCATCTACGAAGCGGGTTTCGTCGCCTACGATACAATGATCTTCGCCGACATTCTCCTCCGCGGCGCTGATGGGTTCACGCTCATCGAGGTCAAGCAGGGTACCTCGGTTACCGAGGAGCACATCTACGACCTCGGACTGCAGGCGGTGGTGATGCGCGAGGCGGGCCTGCCGATCGCGCGGTTCGAGCTGATGCATCTGAATCGCGAGTGCAGGTATCCGGATCTCTCCGACCTCTTCGTGCGCGAAGACGTGACGGCCAGAGTCGAGGAGAAGCTTTCCGAGATCGAGCACGCGCTTCAACATCTGCTCCCTGTCGCGAAGGGGAGGGCGCTGCCCGTCGCCGAGCTCGGCGGGCGCTGTACGCAGCCGCGTGAATGTGCGTTCATCGCGCGCTGCTGGCCGGCAGTGGAGGCGGATCATATTCGTTATCTGTATCGGCTGAATAAGGACAGAGCGGTCGAGTTCGAAAAAGAGGGAGTTTCGCGAATCCAGGATTTGCCCGACGAGCTTCAGCTGGGGGCGATTCCGGCGCGCCAGCGGCGCTGCCTGCGCGAAGGCGAGATTCTCGTCGAGAAGGGCGCGCTCTTGGACGCGCTCTCGACGATTGTTGCGCCGGTCGTGCACATCGACTTCGAGACGGTGATGTTCGCGGTGCCGCGCTGGAACGGCTGCCGGCCGTACGACAACGTCCCGGTGCAGATGAGCGCGCACGTGGTGGATTCCGCCGGCAAGCAGCGACACTTCTCGTGGATCGCCAGGGATACGACCGACCCGCGCGTCGGGATCGGACCGGCGATCGTGGAAGCGTGCGCGGGCGCAAAGACGGTGACGGCGTACAACGCGAGCTTCGAGAAGCGGTGCATTCTCTCCGTTGCGGAGGTTTGCCCGGAGATCGCGCCGAGGCTGCGGGAAATCGCGGAAAGCATCGTGGATCTGCTTCCGATCGTGAGAGATAATCTCTACCACAAGGAGTTCCGCGGGTCGTTCAGTCTGAAGCGTGTGCTTCCGGCGCTCGTTCCGGAGCTGACATACAAAGGGCTGGCGATCGCCGAAGGCGAGACGGCGTCGGCTAATCTGATGATGATGATCTACCGGCAGAATTCGCTCAACGCGGATCAACGCGCCAAGCTCGAAGCCGATTTGCTCGCCTACTGCGAGCGCGACACCGAGGCGATGATCGCGCTGACGGCTCGGCTTGTGGAGCTGGCTCGCTCGTAACTGCTAACTGCAACCGAGGAATACACGGGTAGGAGTTGTCAGTAGCGTAGCTGCGAGGCTCGAGACTGAAACGATATCGGAAACCCCGCGCCCGTTTACCGCGAGTAACCAGCGAACGATCTCCTGCCTCGTGTTCGTTTCGCCGTGAGCCTTTCAGTATCGTCCCACACTCGGGCCTCCGAGCTATGCATCTCTCGCGACTCTGATCCGCGTAGTCCTCGGTTGCAGTTACGTCAGCTCAGTGTCGCGAGATCCTCAACCGACAGCTCGAGCGCCGCGGCTTTCACGTTCTCCTCGAGGTGCGCCACCTTCGACGTTCCGGGAATGGGCAGCATCACCGGTGAGCGGCGGAGCAGCCACGCCAGCGCGACCTGCATCTTCGTGGCGCCGCGTGTTTTTGCGACCGCTTCGACCTTTTTCTCCTGCGCGGCGGCCGACTTCGCCCGCATCCCCGCGCCGAGCGGGTACCAGGGGATGAAGGCAATCTTCTCCTCCTGGCAGTAGTCCACCACATCTTCCCATTCGCGGTCGGCAATGTTGTAGCGATTCTGGACGGAGACGATGGGCACGATCTTGCGCGCCGCCTTGATGTCGTTGACGCTGACTTCCGACAGCCCGACGTGCTTCACCTTTCCTTCGCGAATGAATTCGGCGAGAAGATTGAACTGCGCTTCGGCCGGATATTTCGTGTCGATGCGATGAAGCTGCCAGAGGTCGATGCGGTCAACCTTGAGCTTGCGCAGGGATCCCTCCATCTGCTTGCGGAGGCGAACGGGGTTGCAGTCGAGCTGCCAATCGTCGGGACCGGGTCGCGTGAATCCGCCTTTCGTTCCTATGACGAGCCCGTCGGGGTACGGATGGAGCGCCTTCGCGATCAGCTCCTCAGAGATGTCCGGCCCATACGAATCGGCAGTATCGATGAAGTTGACGCCGAGCTCGACGGCTCGTCGCAGGACGCGAATGCACTCGGCGGGATCGGCGGGGGGCCCGAAGATGCCTTCGCCGGTGATTCGCATCGAGCCGTACGCCATGCGATTGACGGTGAAGTCGCCGAGGTCGAGAGTGCCGGCGGCGGCTGCGGGGAGGAGTGAGTGGGGATGGGTCATAGTTGGTTGCCCTGAGACTTCGAGTTAGAGCACCCGCCAGATCAGATGGCACGCGTGCTCCTTGAGCCGCTCTGCCAATCCGCGCTTCTTGAATTCGGAGAGCACGATCTCCTCCGAGTAGTCAAGATCGGCGGTGAACAGCTTTTCCATTTTCGCCGCAACGCCCTCGTCGAGCATCACCAGGTTCGACTCGTCATTGAACGACATTGAGCGGTTGTCGGCGTTCATCGATCCGCACGACGACCAGAGCCCGTCGACGGTGATGGTCTTGGCGTGCATCATCACCGGCTGGTACTCGAAAATGCGGACGCCGGCAACAAGCATCGCCTCATATCGCGCGCGGCCGGCGTACCAGGTGCTCTTCACGTCGGTGGCCTTGCTGACGGTGAGGATTCTCACGTCCACTCCGCGCTTGGCGGCCGCGCAGAGGAGATTTCTGAACGCCAGATCGGGCACAAAGTAGGAGTTGCTGAGAAAGAGGCGCTCTCGCGCGCCGGCGATTGATAGAGCGAAGAAGCGCTCCGCCGATGTGCTGCCGATCGTCGGGGACGCGTGCAGCAGCCCGGCGCGCACTGCGCTGGTGTCGGGCTTGTCATCTTCAGCATTCTCCAATGCCGGAAATAACAGCGGGCCCGTCAGCAGATGTCCCGTCGTCTCCGCCCAGCACACGACGAAGGTCGCCTGCAGCTGACGCACTGCCGCGCCGATGAACCGCACGTTCGTGTCGCGCCACTGGTCTTTCGTGCGGCCGTTGCCGTACCACTTGTCGTCGATGCCGAAGCCGCCGGTGTATCCGATTTTGCCATCGATGACAATGACGCGGATGTGAGCGCGGTGCTGAACTTTCTGCATCGAGCGCCAGCTGAAAGGACGGAATTTCTCCGCGTGCACGCCCGCGGCGCGCAGGGTGTCGAAATACTCCTTTTTCAGCGTCGTGCCGAACGAGTCGTAGAGGAAGTGAATCTCGACTCCGGCGCGCGCGCGATCGAGCAGGATGGCCTGGAGCTCATCTGCCATCTTTCCCTTGTTGCAGTAGTACAGCTGCAGCGTGATGCACGATTTCGCCGCGCGCAAATCACGCCAGAGCCGCGAGTAAGTCTCGTCGCCGTTCATAAAAAGCTCGACGTCGTGACCGCCGTGGAGATGCGTTCCCGTCAGCAGCTGCATCGCATCGGGGAAGAACGGCTCCCTGACCGCCGGCGACTTCCCGCCCTTTTCATCGGCAACCACATCACGGACCGGCGTTCCACGCACGACGTCGAGCACGCCGATGAGAACGACGACTGTGATTACGACCGCGATTAGAGCGATGCCGGCGTAAACGAGAATGTTCATTTGCCAATTACATCCAGCGAGCGACTCCGCCGTGGTGGCCGCAAGCACCCTGATGGTTAATGGCGTGCGAGTAGAGCCCGTCCTTGCACTGGGCTACCGCCCCATTAGGGTTGTTGTCGTCCGCGCTTCCGTTTCCCGACACTGCCGAGTTTGAATTCGCGCGAGTGACGGCACGAGGCGCCGCGCGGGGCGTCGGCGACATCGTCTTGGAAACTTTCGGCGGGCTCGCCGTAGCGGGAACTGGTATTGCCTTGCCCGTCGCTTTCGAAGTCACTTCCGCGCCCTTCACGCCGCCGTGGCCGGAGCAAGCTCCGCGTCCGCTCGCATTGGACGCCGAACCATCGGAGCAGAGAGTAGTGACGCGCGTTCCGGCGGCCTTCTTGGTTATCGCCTTCGCCGCTTTCACTTCCGCTTTCACCGTCTTCGCCGCCGCTTTCGTGGCGGACTTGTTCACGCCGCCGTGGCCGGAACAGGCTCCCCGGCCCGTTGCCGCCGACGTCGTTCCATCCTTGCAGACCGCGGCCGCGACCTGCGCGGAAAGCGATGAAGCGGAGAAGGCG
>JALYYD010000024.1 GCA_030946775.1 Gemmatimonadota bacterium | reverse complement strand
GCGCAGGTGCGACGGGGTCGAAGACCTACTCCGCAATCGGCCGCACGGTTCAGATCACGACGCTCGAAGTTGGCGGACGGCCAGCCGTGAGCTACGTCGACGTCCCCGCCGGTGCGAGTACCACGATAATTCAGCCGACGCAGATCCGGCTGACGCGACAGGCGGCAGACACAGCCAAGTAGAACAGGAACACGTTCTCCGCCGAGGGCTCGCACTCCTCGTAGGCTGCATCCCGACCGGCGCGCGCCGGCGAAGCACGGCGGCGCGGCGCCGAAGGCGCAGGGAGGGCAAGCAGCCGAAGATGGGTCCCGCGCCTCGCGGCTCGAAAGCTCGGAGCTACTTGTTCGTGCTGTCGGACCCCGAACCGGCCATCGCGGCCGCGCGCTCCTTGTCCTTTCGCTCGCGGATGCTCTTCACGGCCTTGTAGAAATCAGCTTCGTTGATCGCCTGCTGCGCGTGCTCCGAAATGTCACGGTGCTGATAGTTGAAGGCCTTTTCCCGCGCTGCGACACCCGGGTTCCCCGTCACGTTGAGCGGCAGCATCGCCAGGAGCGCGGTGGGAATCGAGAACGGCCCGAGTCGGATCGCCTTCTTGTCCACTCCCCATTTGTGGTTGCCATTGCCGATCGTCCAGTCGGTTGGATCGCGTTGACCGGCCGCGGCTCCAATCGAATCCTGAACAGGGCCGATCGCGCTGGCGATGATGCTGTCGAGATCCTGCTTCAGCGTGCGCGGCGCGGAGACGATCTTCCCCGGCGGACCCCAGAGCCGCGGATCGGAGAACACCGGCTTGATGCCGCGCGCCGGGCCGCCGTTGCCGACGAGCGGACCCGAGCCTTCTTCCGCTGCCGCCCCTGGCTTTGCGGACGTCACCGCAGGGATCGAAGTGGGTATCGAGGTCGGCGCGACGAGCTTCACCGCGTGCGTCTTGGAGAAAACGCGCCCGTCTCCGCCATCCCGGCCGGGTGTGGGAAGCCCTTTCGCCTGCGACAACCGAATGAAGCCGATGCGCTCGACGGGCGCCGAGCCCGCTCTGTGCCCGAAGAGATCGATATTGGGGATGACGATCAGTCGCAGCAGAATCACCGAGACGACGATGTGAACGCCGATCGACGTGAGGATAGCGGGCGAGACCCGCCGCCTTGTCGCCGGTTCCTTCAACTGCTTGCTCACGCCGCCTGGACGAGAAGTTTTTTCAGAACGCGGCCGGCGCGAACAGCCGCCTCACGAATGCGCGCCGGATTCGTGATGAACGAGATGCGGAAGAATCCCTCGCCGCCCTTTCCCAAAAGAGACCCCGGAAGCACGACGACGCCTTCGTCTTTCATCAGCCTCTCCGCGAACAGCGCGCTGGGGACGTTAGCCGGGAGCGGCAGCCAGAGATACATCGTCGCCCTCGGCGCGGTGCACGGAAAACCGTTTTCAGTGAACGCGGCGACCGCTGCATCGCGGCGCTCCTTGAACACGGCGAGATTGCCGGGAATGAACTCTTCCGAGTGGTCGAGCGCGCTCGCGGCAGCTGCCTGAATCGCCAAGTATGTCCCCGTGTCGATGAACGACTTCACTTTCGCGAGCGCGCCGACGAGATGCGGATTCCCCGCCGCCCATCCGCATCTCCACCCCGTCATGTTGTACGTCTTCGACATCGAGTGGAACTCTATCGCCACGTCGCGCGCGCCTTCGATTTCGAAAATGCTCGGCGGCACGTAGCCGTCGAACGCCATCTCCGAGTACGCGTTGTCATACACCAGCACGAGATCGAGTTCCCTGCAGCGGCGAACCACGCTCTCGAGGTACGCTTTCGGGGCGGTAGCGGCGGTCGGATTGTTCGGATAATTCAGGTAGATCATCTTTGCGCGTTTCAGCACGTCGGCCGGAATCTCATCGAGATTGATGAGGAAGTTGTTCTCCGGACGCAGCGCGACCTTGTACGGCTCGCCTTCCGCCAGCAAAGTCCCGCCTACATAGGAGTTGTATCCCGGATCGGGCACGATGGTGACATCGCCCTTCGCGACGAAGGCGAGCGCGAGATGAGAGATTCCCTCCTTCGATCCCATCAGCGGGACGATCTCGGTGAGCGGATTGAACGCCACGCCAAAGCGCCTCTGCATCCAGCGCACGATCGCCTCGCGGTATTCCATCAGCCCGAGCCCGAATCCGTAGCGGCCCATCGCCGGGATTCGCGACGCTTCGGCCAGTCTTGCCAACGCGACTTCGGGAGGCGCGAGATCCGCGTCGCCCGCGCCGAGGTCGATGAGATCGACTCCACGCGCGATAGCTTCCCTCTTCTGCTCGGGGATCTTCGCGAGCGGATACTCGGGAAGACTAAGCAGCCGCTGCGTGTACTCAGGCATTGGCCACCTTCACTGGATTCGACACTCTGCTCACTCCGACAATCTCTACCTCGACGATGTCGCCGTCGTTCAATTTGCTGACGCCCGCGGGTGTTCCCGTGGCGACGAGATCGCCCGGCTCCAGCGTCATTATCCTCGATATGTAGGAAAGCAGCACCGGAATCTTGAACACCATATCCGCGCCGGTCGCGCGTTGCCGCTCCTCACCGTTGACGCGGCAAATGACCGTGAGATCATCGAGCGCGGAGAATTTTGCCGCCGGCGTACCTATTGGACAGAAAGTGTCGAAGCCCTTGGCGCGCGTCCACTGACCGTCCGTCTTCTGGAGATCGCGAGCGGTGACGTCGTTAACCGCGACGATCGCGGCAATCGCATCCGATGCGTCGGCTTCGCTCGCGTTGCTGAGGCGCGCGCCGACGATGACGCCGATCTCGCCCTCGTGCTCCACCTGATTCGAGTATGACGTCGGAAGCAGAATCGATTCGCGGTCGGAGATCACGCTCGACGGCGGCTTGAGAAAAATGAGCGGCTCTTTCGGAACCTCGTTGCCGAGCTCCTTCGCGTGCTCGCGATAGTTCCTGCCCACGCAGACGATCTTCCCGGGCCGGTCAGCTCTCGTGCTCATCTCTTTTCGTCACTCGGATTGTCGGTTTCGTTGCCGCGCCGCCCGCTTCGGCGGCTGATAATTCGTGAGCCAGCTTGTACGCCGCATTGCGTGGTGTGCCGTGTTCGTGAATGAGCCGGTCCATCACTGTTCTTGGCGACGCACCGCCGCGGATCAATTCTCCCGCAAGCTTCTCGAGCTCCTCGTCCGAAATTCTTGCCGGCTCCTCCCCTCCCATAAGGATAACAACCTCACCTTTGGGAGCCTCGTCGCGATATGCCTCTTCGAGTTGAGCGACTGTCCCGCGGCGGAACTCCTCGAACTGCTTCGTCAGCTCGCGCGCGACGACGATTCGCCGTTCTCCGGCGCCGGCTGCCGCAAAATCAGCAAGCGTCGCGTGAAGACGATTCGCAGATTCAAAGAGAACCACGGTGACGTCGCTCGATACCACGCGCTCAATCTCCTCCTTGCGGCTCCTCCCCTTCCTCTCCAGAAATCCGATGAAGAGAAAACGATCCGATGGAAGCCCCGCTCCGACGAGCGCGGCCAGCACCGATGACGCGCCGGGGATGGGGACGATCCGCACTCCCGCTTCCGCCGCCGCTGCCACGAGTCGCGCGCCGGGATCGGAAACGAGCGGCGTCCCCGCATCGGTGATGAGGGCGATCGAATCTCCGGCTAGCATTCTCGCTACGAGCGCCGGCGTCTCGCGCGCTTCGTTGTGCTCGTGGTAAGACTTGAGCGGTGTCGTGATCTTGAAATGATTGAAGAGGTGGCGCGAATGGCGCGTGTCCTCCGCAACGACAAGAGCGGCCGAGGAAAGTACCTCGACCGCCCTGAAAGTCATGTCGCTGAGATTGCCTATCGGCGTGCTGACGACGTAGAGCGATCCGGCCGCGGGAATGGTCACCTCACCGTTCGCCGCGCCGGCCCTTTATGCCGCGTATTGCTGGAACTTCGCCGCGAGCGCCGGCTTGCCGACGTAGCCGATCACCTGATCAACCAGCTTTCCGTCCTTGAAGAACAGGATCGCCGGGATCGAGCGGACATTGAACTTCGCCGACGTCTTGATGTTCGTATCCACGTCGAGCTTGGCGACTTTCGCCTTGCCTTTGTACTCGATCGCCAGCTCGTCGAGCAGCGGGGCGACCATCCGGCACGGTCCGCACCAGGTCGCCCAGAAATCAACGACGGCGAGGCCCGGATGCTTTTCGATCTGGGCTTCGAAATCGGAATCGGTCACATCTACTGCGTTCGACATTCGTCACGCCTCCAAAGCGGGGTAGCCCGCGGTACCACCCCGGTTAATATTCTGCGGCAGTAAGCCTACCTGACAATTTAATGAGCCCATCAAGCCCGCGCGGCACGAAGATCTCCCACATCGGAATTGCCGTGCGCGCTCTCGGCGACTCGGCTCCTCTCTTCGAAAAGATCCTCGGGCTTTCCGAGGTGCCGCTCGCCAACTCCGACGGGGCGCGAATCCGCGGATTCGACGCCGCCGGTTCGCTCATCGAGCTGCTCGAAGCCTCGGACGACAGCTCTCCCATCGGCAAGTTCCTCGCAAGGCGAGGCCCGGGGATCCATCACATCTGCTTTTCGGTTGACGATCTCGATGGAACGCTCGCCCGCTGCCGCGAATCCGGAATCGAGCTCATCGACGACGCCCCGCGCCTCGGCGCCGAAGGAAAGCGCATTGCTTTCCTTCATCCACGCTCGACCGGTGGAATCCTCGTCGAGCTATCGGAGCATTAAGTGCCGGTTCCCGTGGCCTGCCCGCAGAAATCCCGGACGACGGCTATTTCCATGTTGTCCACGTACCAGCGCTGTCCCGGCCCTTCGATCACGAAAAAGTTGGGCTGCCGGGAAACCTTGCCCTTCGTAAGCTGCACTCTCACGACCCGGTGCCCGTCCGCGCCCGCGGTCTCGCCGAGTATGCGGTACGCGTCGGCGTTGAAGAAGCACTGGAGGATCACTTCCCGCTTCTCGAGCTCATTCCACGGCATGTTGTCGCGCGCGGCACCCTGTTTGGTGCCGAACACGACCGACATCGCCTGGAGATCACCCGCGTGGGCCGCATTGAGGAACTGCTCGACTGCCATTCGCGGCGCGGCCGCCCCTGGCATTCCGCTGTTCAACACCGGAGTAGGGGTCGTGCTGCCCGGGTTGGACGGAGCGGGCGAGGCGCAGGC
>JALYYD010000023.1 GCA_030946775.1 Gemmatimonadota bacterium | reverse complement strand
CCTCCCCGCCGAGGATGAAAATGAGCGAGGCGTAGTACACCCAAATGACCACCAGAACGAGGGCAGCCACCGTTCCGGTGTAAAATGACCCCGGATTGAAGGACTTGACGTACGCCCCGAACCCGTACTTCGCGATCTCGATCATCACGCTGGTGAAGAGGGTCGCAATGAGCGCAGTTCGCCACCGGATCTTGCGATTGGGCAAAAACTTGTAAAGCGCGAAGAACATGCTGCCGATAAAGGCGAAAGCGAGCAGCTGGCCCAGGTTGTACTCGAGCGCGCCCATCACTTCCTTTCGCAGTCCGAGATCGGCAAGGATAAGCACCCCGCGCGTCGTTGCGATCGCGAGGTAGGCGTTGAGGACGATGTACGAGATAAGCAGCATCGTCGATACGACGGTGATCTTGATGTCGAAGATCTTGCCGGCGATGATCCCCTTGTCGGAGTCGATGTCGAAGATGGCGGCGAGCACTGTGCGCAGCGAGCCGAAGAGACGGGTGGAAAACCAGATGAAGCCGATCGCCGCGTAGATGCCGAGTGCGCCGCGGCGGTTGATGATCTCGCCGAGGATCGCGCCGACCGGCGACTGTGATCCGGCGGGGTGCGGGGGCAGGAACTGATCGACGATGGAGAGAACCTCAGTCGTCGTCATATCGGGCGACTGCTTGAGCAGATATACCAACCCGGTCGCGAGCAGCAGGAAGAACGGGACTGCGGCGAGCAGCAAATTGAAGGCGATGCCGCCGGCGAGGAAGAACACGTTGTCCTCGCCGCTGTTATCCCAGACGCGCTTCGCGTAATCGCGAAGGGTCCATCCGAGCCGGACAGCCAGCCGGCGCTTCGGCACTAACCGTCTGCGTGGGCTGCTTTGCTTTCGGCGAGCCGGAACTCGAGCTCTTCGCGGGCTTGCCGGGCGGCTACACGCCCCGCTTCGACCGCGGTGGACATCCGGCGGCGCCTGAGGTCCACTGCCTCGCGAGCCGACTCGAGCCCACCCTCGACTTTGTCGCGCGCCTGCTCGAGCTTGTCGCCGATCACGTCGCCGAGCTCGCTGACGGCGTCGAGCGCGGCATCCTTCGCCTTGCGGGCGCGATCGGCGATTTCGCGGCGCGTGTCTTCGCCGCTCTGTGGCGCCATCAGCAGCGCGATCCCCGCGCCGAGCGCGAGCCCGATGATGAAGGGCGCAACCGAGCTTCCATCGCGGTTCTCTACGATGAGGTAGGGCTCGTCATCGTTCAGGTCATAATCGTATTCGTCCATTTCGTTCTCCGGAGTCGTCCACCGCATTTACTTCTTCTTTCCCTTTGGCTTGGCAGACGAAGTGCCAGCGCTGCTCTTCTTCGGCGCGGCATCGGTGCGGCCGCTTCCATTCGAATGGAGGAGCGCGGAAATCTCCGACTTCACCTCCTCGGCGGACATCCCGATTATCGCCGCGGCGCGTGCATAATCACCGTTGGTAGATGCGATTGCGCGGAGCACCAGCTGCCGCCGCGTGTCGGCTAGAGTCGCGCCCGGCGCGAGCGTGATGTTCTCCGTCGAGTCGGCGGCGCGGTGCAGATGGCGCGGCATGATGTCTCGCGCGGTGATCTTGTCGCCACGGCTCATAATGACGGCGCGCTCGACGGCGTTCTTAAGCTCGCGGACGTTGCCCGGCCAGGCGTATGACAAGATCCAATCCCAGGCTTCGGCTTCGAATCCGCTCAGCGCGCGGCTGTTTTGCTGCGCGAATCGGGCGAGGAATTCGGTGGCGAGAAGCTTGATGTCGCCGATGCGCTCGCGCAGCGGCGGCAGAAAAAGCTCGACGACGGCGAGACGATAGTACAGATCGTCGCGCAGCTCGTTGTCGGCGAGCGCCTTCTGAAGATTCTTGTTCGTGGCGGCGAGAATGCGGATATCAACTTCGATTTCCTTCTTGCCGCCGAGCCGGCGGATCGTGCGCGTCTCGAGCGCGCGGAGGAGCTTGACCTGAATGTCGGTCGGCATCTCGGCGATCTCATCGAGGAAGATCGTGCCGCCGTCGGCCATCTCGAATGCGCCCGGCTTTTCGTTGGTAGAGCCGGTGAAAGCTCCCTTCTCGTGACCGAACAGCTCGTTCTCGAGAATGTCCTTCGGGAGCGCGGCGCAGTTGAGCGCGAAGAACGGACCCTTCGCGCGGTCACTTTTGGCGTGCACCGCTCTGGCGACGAGCTCCTTTCCGGTGCCCGATTCGCCGAGGATGAGCACGCTTGCGGTCGAGGGGGCGACAGCGTCGATAATCTGATAGACGGAGCGCATCTCTTCCGACTGTCCCGTCAACTCGCCGTAATGCGTGAGTCCTTCGAGCTTGGACGAGAGCTCGCGGTTCTTCTGCTGTACGTTGAACTTGTCGAGCGCCTTCGGGATCAGCGCCTTGAGGCGGTTCAGCTTGTCGGCGGTGAGCGGCTTCTCGATGTAGTCGTAAGCGCCTTCGCGCATCGCCTGTACGGCAGAATCCACAGTCGCCTGGCCGGTTACGATGATGCACTCGGTGGCGATCTCGCGAAGCTGCAGCTCCTTGAGGAGCGCGAGTCCGTCGAGCTTCGGCATCTTCAGATCGGCGAGGACCAGGCCGAAAGTCTCGGACGACAGGTTGTCGAGCGCCTTCTGGCCGTCTACCGCGACGGTGACCTGATAGCCCTCGTCGCGGAGAATCGCGCCGAGCCCTTCAGTTATCGCACGCTCATCATCGGCGATGAGGATTTTCGGCTGTTTCATTCCGTTAGGCTCGGTTTGTTTCATTATCGGGAGGAATCCGTAATATAACGCCCGATTGACGGGGCTCGACACCGAATCCGGCGCGTTCGGCGAGAGCGGAAACCCTTCCGACAAGGCTTACTCCGTCAGCCTCCGTCATCCGAAGCTCGATGACGACTCCATTCGACGACTGCTCAAGTATTCGTACGCGTGCAGCGGCGAGACTGCTTGTGACCGCCGAGCAAAGTGCGACGAGGGCTTCGGCGAGAGTCGCGCTTGCTTCCAAACCTGCGGCCGCGTTGTCGGCGAACGATTGCAGCGATTCGGCGTTCGTCTTACCCGCGGCGACACGGGAGCGGACCACCTCGAGATTCACAGCGGCCGCATTCTGCGCATTTCTCAGCTCGTGACCCGCGCGCCTCAGCAGGAGGCGCAGCGCGTCGGCGCCGGCGTCAGTCACTCAGGTCGGCGTCGTCGGGTGCGGCTTCAACGGCTGCTAGATCGGGGTGCGGCTTGGGACGATGGATCTCGACCGGCTTCACGAATTTCGCGACGACGTTAGCCGTGTCGGTCACGGCGAGCTGCGTGAAAAGAAATGAAAACTTTTCATCGTAAGCGGCGGCCAGCCTTGTCTTCACCGCATCCGGCAAATTCCAGAAGCGCTTCTTGAATGGACCGAGCGCCTTCTTGCGCGTCTTGTAAAAGAACTGCTCGTCGGTGTCCGCCGGCTTCCGCTCCTCCTTCGCGTTGTCCGCAAGCCAGGCGTAGATCTCCTTGCGCAGGTCATCCGGCAGCGCGTCGTACAGCATCGTCTGGAAGTTGGTCGCGAGGTGGATCTCAGCCGTCTCCGTCTTCGGAAAATGATGGAAGGCGGAATCGGGCAGCGTTGACGCGCCGTGCTGCACCGCGCCGGAGAGACCATACTCGTCGCGGGCGATCACGGAGAGAGTCTTGAGCGTTTCAAAATCAATGCTGACGTCGGCGATGCTTCCATCGGGCAGCACCACTCCCCCGTGGGTCGTACCGGACTGCACGCTGATCTTTGAAAGGCCTTCGAGCCCCGGCGCACGCTTCGCGAGAGTGGAGTTGAACCCATCCATATAGGTGCGGAGCTCTTCGACGGTGCTGTTCTTCGTGCCAACTTCACCGATCTCGCCGCCGATGGAGATCTGCACTCCCGGCGGCTGAACTTCGCGCACCACCAGCGCCAGCTCGACGGCGCGCTCGAAATTCACTCGCTGCTGCTCGACGAGCGTCGGCTGCGAGAGGTCGACCAGAGTGGACGTGTCTATGTCGATGTTGTAGAAGCCGGCGTCGATCGCCTCGCGGGCGAGCTGCTTCACCGCGTTGACCTCGGTTTCCGGGTCGGTCGCGAACTTTTTCGCGCTGACCTGGAAGTGATCGCCTTGAATGAAAACGGGACCGCGGAACCCCTCGCGCAGCGCCGCGGCGAGGATCACGGCAACGTATTCGCCGGGACGCTGGTCGGTGTACGCGATCTCGGACCGCGCAATCTCACAGAGGAACGCGCCGACGTTGAGCTTCTTGGCGCAGCGGAAAATCGAGCGCGCCGTGTCGTACGCCATTCCGCGCACGTTGATGGCGGGGACGGTGAACCCGCCCGTCTCGCCGCGTCCCCGCGCGAGGTAGAGATCGTGGATGGAGGAAGGTCTCACTCCCACCGACTGCGCGATCTCCCAGATCAGCCAGCGCGCGTCGTCACGCTCGTCATCCGCGCCAAAGACGGCGCTGTAGGCAAGCTTGTCCATCGCCGGCGAGGAGAGGCGCGATGCATCGCGCACGTCCACACGATCAGCGGCGATGGATATCGAATCTCCGAACGGATGCTGTGTCATCTAGTGCTGAAGCCCGTGTTACGGTTAGGTGAATGCAGGGAAGTTAAATGATCCAGCGCGGATCGGCCTTGGGGAGGGATTCCCACTCCTTTTTCGCCGCGTCCGCGCCGGGCCTGCCGAGCTGGGCGTAGGCAAACTGCTTCCCGAGCTCCACTCCCGGCTGGTTGAAGGCGTCCACGCCGTAGAGCTGGCCGGCGTACGCGGTAGCGATCTCGAGAAACATCATCAGCTCGCCGACGCTTGCCTCGTCAACCTTGTCGAGGTGAATCGTCATGTTCGGCCGTCCGCGCCTGGCGAGCGCACCCGCGGTCGCGCGCTGCTCGATTGAAATCAGCTCGGCGAGCGAGTGACCGCCGAGGTAAGCCAGCTCAGTCACGTCAGCGTGCGCGTTCGGGATTTTCACATCCACGCCGTGACCGTCCACAGCGACGAATGTGACCGTCTTATTGGCGGGTCCCTCCATAAAGAGCTGAACCTGGCTGTGCTGGTCCGTCGCGCCGAGCGCGGCGAGGGGTGTTCCCCCAACGGACGTTCCGTCCGAACGATGCTTACCGAGACTCTCGGCCCAAAGCTGAACGAACCAATCCGCGAAGCCGCGCAGCGGATCGGAGTATGGCATGAACACGTCGATCGATTTCCCGAGCTTGGTGTCGGCAAGCCATTGCAGCATCGCGTATGTGCCGGCGGGATTTTTCGACAGGTCACTGCTCGTGCAGCGCGCCGCCATCTTTCCCGCGCCGGCCAGAAGCGCGCGCACGTCAATTCCGATCAGCGCGGCAGGGAGCGTTCCGACGGGAGTGAGAACGCTGAATCGTCCGCCGACATTGGCCGGAATATCGAGGGCAGTAACGCCGAGCTGTCCCGCCAGCGGCCGCAGCGCCCCGCTTTTCGGATCGGTGACGAACACGACGTGCTCGGCGACGTTGTGCTCCCCGTTCTGAAGTCGCTGCTCGACGATGAGGAACTGTGACATCGTCTCGGCGGTGCCGCCCGACTTGGAGGTGACGATGAACAGCGTCTTCGCCAGAGCGAGGCGGTCAAGGAGCGCCGCGATCGTCACCGGATCGACGTTGTCGAGAACGTGCAGGCGCGGGTATCCGGCGCGCGCGGATTCGTCGAGCATGTTCCATCCGCTCGGACGAAGCGCGGTCCTCAGCGCGATCGGACCGAGGGCGGACCCTCCGATGCCGAGGATTACGACATCGGTATAGCGGCCGCGCGCTTTGGCGGCGAAGTCAGCGACCTGCGCGAGCAGCTTTTCATCGGAGGGGAGGTCGATGAACCCAATTGACGCGGAAGATCTGAGCTGCTGTACGGCGGCGGCGGCCGACGGAAAGAGAGCCGCGGAATCGGCCCACACCTTTTCCGGAATTCCTCCCGGCTGAACCATCATGTTCGAATAATCGAGACGCAGTGTCATTTCACTCTATGTTCACGGTCAATCCGTCATATGCCGGAGAAATTCCTTTCGGCAATTCCCGCTCCAAGTCGGCGTGCGACGTACGATGCGTCAAGTGGGTGAAGAACGTGCGCTCCGCGCCGACGAGCCGGGCGGCTTCGATTGCCTCCGGAATGCTGAGGTGGGTCGGATGCGCGGTTCGAAAAAGCGCGTTCAGAACGAGCACCTTGACGCCTCTGAGCGCGCGCAGCGCCGCGACGGAAAGCTCCTTGGCGTCGGTGACATAACCGAGATCGCCGATGCGATATCCATAAACGGTCATCGGCCCGTGCGAGACCTCGAAGCACTCGATTTCCTGGCCCGCCACGTCGAACTTCGCGCCCGGCTCGAGCGGATGCGCCGCGCCATCGGGCTTCGAAGTTCCGGGAAGCGGTTTCACTCCATCGAAAACGTAGGAGAAGCGCATCGCGAGACGGTCGAGCGTGGCGGGCGAACCATAGATGGAAAGGCCGCCGCCAGCAGCGGAGAGCGCTCGGATGTCGTCGAGGCCATTCACGTGATCGGCGTGATCGTGCGTGATGAGCACAGCGTCGGCGCGCGTGATTCCGTTGGAGAGGAGCTGCAGCCGCAGCTCCGGGGGCGTATCGATCAGTATCCGCGCGTTGCCGGCTTCGACGTACGCCCCTACCCTGCTCCGCTTATCTCTCGGGTCGGTGGATCGGCAGACGGCGCAATCGCATCCGATCTGGGGAATGCCGAAGCTCGTCCCAGTGCCGAGGAATGTGAGTTTCATTCTACATTCTAAAGGGATTCAACCTTGAGCAGGTTCGTCGTCCCGGGGATGTCGAACGGAACTCCGGCGGTGACGATGATGCGGTCCCCCGGCGAGGCGAGGTCACGCTTCACCACAGCCGCCTTCGCCCTCGTCATCATCTGGTCGTAGGTGTCGCAGTGCGGCACGAGCTCGGGAATGATTCCCCAGACGAGCGCGAGCTGGCGGTAAGTGCCGGGCTGATCCGTCAGCGCCAGAATGGGAACGCGCGGCCGGTGCGACGCGACCACCCGCGCCGAGAATCCGCCCTTGGTGAACACGACAACGAGCGGAGCGCCAAGCATCTGAACCGCGGCGACGGTAGCGGCGGCGATGGCGACCTCGGTCGTCACGACGCCTCCGCCTTGCAGGGTGCGGGGCTCGGCCGCCGGCGGGTGCTGCTCGACTTCGCGAATGATCCTCGCCATCGCCTCGACGGCGAGCCGCGGATATTTTCCGGCCGCGGTTTCCGCCGAAAGCATCACCGCGTCGGTGCCATCGATGATCGCGTTGGCGACATCGCTCGCCTCGGCGCGAGTCGGGCGCGGATGCTCGATCATCGACTCCAGCATCTGCGTCGCTGTGATCACCGGGCGGCCGTATCGGTTGGCGAGAGCAATGATTTTTTTCTGCGCGCCCGGCACCTCCTCGAAGGGGAGCTCGACGCCGAGATCGCCCCGCGCCACCATTACTCCATCGGAGGCGAGAATGATGCTCTCGATGTTCTTCAGCGCGACGTCCTTCTCGATCTTGGCGATGATGAGAATGGACTTCGGAATCAGCTTCCGGAGTGAATCGATGTCCTCGGCGCGGCGCACGAAGCTGAGCGCGAGGTAATCCACCTCGCTCTCGATCGCGAACTTAATGTCGGCGATATCCTTCGCCGTGATCGACGGCGCGGAGACGTGGATGCCGGGAAGGTTGAGACCCTTGTGGCTCTTCACGACGCCGCCGGCGAGAACGCGGGCGGAAACGCGCTTGCCAGTTACCTCGAGCACGACGAGCTCGATGAGTCCGTCGTCAACGAGAATTCTGTCGCCGACGTGCACGTCGACGGCCAGGCCCTCGTATGTGATCGGCAATTCGGTCGGCTTCGCTTCGTCTTCGTAAGCGAGAACGACATCGTCGCCGACTTCGAGCAGAACCGGGCTCGCCAGATCGCCGACGCGGATACGCGGGCCCTGCAGATCACCGAGGATCGCGAGCGGCTGCTGCGCCTCAGCGGAGAGTCTGCGCAGCATCGCGATCGTCGCCGCGTGCTGCTGGTGTGTGCCGTGAGAGAAGTTGAGCCGGGCGACGTTCATCCCGGCCGAGATCAATCCACGCACCACCGATTCGTCCGAACTGGCGGGGCCGAGCGTGCAGACGATTTTTGTACGAGGGATGTGCTGAGCTGTCACTTCTTTCCGGGAGCGAGTGAGCCAACCTTCGCCTGAATGCCGGCGAGCAGCTCGTCGAATGACTTCTGGAAGCTGGCGATTCCCTCGACGAGCAGCTTGTCTGTCACTTCCCGCATCGAGATTCCGACGCCTTCGAGCTCCTTGAGCAGTCCTTCGGCGGCGCCGACGCGCGCGTTGACGGTGCGCCTAACTTCGCCGTGATCGCGAAAAGCGTCGATCGTCGCCGGCGGCATCGTGTTCACCGTGTCGGGGCCGATCAGCTCTTCGACGTACATCACGTCGCGGTACTTGGGGTTCTTCGTGCTCGTGCTGGCCCAGAGCGGACGCTGCACGCGCGCGCCGGCCGCTTTCAGCTTCTCCCAGCGCGGACCGCTGAATCTTTCGCTGAACAATTTGTAGGCAAGCTTCGCGTTGGCGATCGCCGCCCTTCCCTTCAGCATCTCGAGCCGCTCCTTCTCTCCGCCGATCGCGCTGGCGGCGAGAGCATCGAGCCTCTTATCGATCTCGGTATCTACTCTGCTCACGAAGAAGCTCGCCACTGACGTGATTCCGTCGATCGGCTGGCCCGCTTTCACTCTGTCTTCCAGACCGGCGAGATACGCCTCGATGACGCGCGCGTGCGCTTCGATCGCGAACAGGAGAGTGATGTTGACGTTCACGCCTTCGGAGATGAGACGCCGCACGGCGATCGCTCCCTCCTCGGAGCCGGGAACCTTTACCATCACGTTGGGACGATCGACCGCCTTCCAAAGACGCCGCGCTTCCTCGACGGTTGCGTCGGCGCTGTTGGAAACTCCGGGAGACACTTCGATGGAAACGAATCCATCGCCCCCGCGCGAGGCCGCGAAAACGCCGGCGAAACGGTCGCAGGCGTCGCGCACGTCCTGCGTCTCGACGAGCTCGAATAGCTGCGAAGGATCGAGACCATTTTCCGCCGACGTCAGCTGCTCATCGTAAGCGTCGCCGCCGGCGAGCGCCTTCTGGAAGATGGTCGGATTGGAAGTCATCCCGGTGAGGGAATCATCGCGAATGCGGCGCTCGAGGTCGCCGTTGTGGAGCATCGTTCTGTCGATGCTGTCGAGCCAGATGGACTGACCCATTTCGTGAAGCTCTTTCAGCCTGTTCGCTGCCATCGTTCCTCCGTATCTCAATCTAGCCGGAAACGACCCCTGCGCGCAGGTACAGCGGCCACGTGACGAGGTGTCTTGATTCCGCCCCGCCCCATACCCCCTCCAGCTCTC
>JALYYD010000005.1 GCA_030946775.1 Gemmatimonadota bacterium | reverse complement strand
TCCTCTGATACGGCCGGCTACGATCCTTCGGTGATCGAGCCGAAGTGGCAGCGTCTTTGGGCGGAGCGCGGCACGAACTCGACCGACATCGAGAAGGCGCCGCATCCCTTCTACACGCTGATGATGTACCCCTATCCGTCTGCGGAAGGGCTGCACGTCGGAAATCTTTTCGCCTTCACTGGAAACGATATCTATGGACGATTCCAGCGTCTACAAGGCTACAACGTGTTCGAGCCTTTTGGCTATGACGCGTTCGGGATTCATTCGGAAAACTTCGCTCTCAAGGAGGGCAAGCATCCGATGGATCTCATTCCAAAAAACATCGCCAACTTCCGGCGTCAGGTAGAACGCGCGGGGCTGATGGTGGATTGGCGCTACACTCTCTCCACCACCGAGCCGGACTACTACAAGTGGACTCAGTGGGTTTTCCTCCAGCTCTTCAAGCGCGGTCTGGCCTATAAGAAGCAAGCGGCGGTGAACTGGTGCCCCGGGTGCAAGACCGTGCTAGCGAACGAGCAGGTGGTCGGCGGGGTGTGCGAGCGCTCCGGCGATCCCGTCGAGCAGCGGCTGCTCGAGCAGTGGTTCTTCAGCATCAGCGACTACGCGGGGCGCCTCCTCGACAATCTCGACAAGATCGACTGGTCGGAGACGACGAAAACCGCGCAGCGAAACTGGATCGGCCGCTCCGATGGCGCCGAAATCGACTTCCGCGCCACCTGCGTCTCAGGGGAGGAAGTGGATATCCGTGTCTTCACGACGCGTGCGGATACGATCTACGGAGCGACTTACCTCGTGATCGCGCCGGAGCATCCGCTCGTTCCGCTGCTCGCTACGAAGGAGCAACTGGACAGCGTCGCCGCGTATCGCAAGCAAACCGAAAAGCAGGACATCGTCAGCAGGAAAACGAACACCGACAAGACCGGCGTGTTCTCCGGCTCGCACGCGCTCAACGCCGCGACGGGAAAGATGATTCCGGTCTGGATTTCCGATTACGTGCTGATGGAGTACGGGACCGGCGCTATAATGGGAGTACCGGGCCACGACGCGCGCGACTTCGAGTTCGCGACCAAGTTCGAGCTGCCGATCGTACGCGTCGTTCGCGGCGAAGGCGAAAATGCGGATGATGCGCTCGATGCTGCGCTCACCGACTGCGACGATGGACGGATAGTGAACTCCGGCCCGCTCGACGGACTCACTGTAACCGACGCCAAGAAGAAAGCGCTCGAAGTCCTGGGAGAGCGCGCCAAGCCGGTGGTGAACTACCGGCTGCACGATTGGTGCATCTCACGTCAGCGGTATTGGGGTCCGCCGATTCCGATCATCTACTGCGACGCTTGCGGCGCGGTGCCGGTTCCGGAAAAGGATCTCCCGGTGATCCTTCCGTTCGTCGAGGACTTCAAGCCCGACGACTCAGGAGTCTCACCGCTCGCGCGGCACGAGGAGTGGTATCGCGTGCCGTGTCCGCAGTGCGGCAAGCAGGCTCGGCGTGAGACCGATGTCTCCGACACCTTCCTCGACAGCGCGTGGTATTTCCTGCGTTACCCGACTGTCGGCAACGACGACGTTGCCTTCGACAGGACGATCACGAAGAAATGGCTGCCCGTCGATTCCTACATCGGCGGAAACGAGCACGCCGTGCTTCACCTGCTCTACTCACGCTTCGTGACGATGGTGCTCAATGAAGCGGGGCTGCTCGATTTCGACGAGCCGTTTCCGCGCTTTCGCGCGCACGGCCTGATCATTCGCGAAGGCGCGAAGATGTCGAAGAGCAAGGGAAACGTCGTGAACCCAGATGAGTACATCGAGTCCTGGGGCGCTGATGCGTTCCGCACCTATCTGATGTTCCTCGGCCCGTTCGAGGAAGGCGGTGACTTCCGCGATCGCAGCATCTCAGGCCCGAAGCGTTTTCTCGACCGGCTGTGGGCGTCGGTGCAGGCGATGCGGTCTGACGGCGCGCCCGATCCGCAGGTGATGCAGAAGCTGCATCAGACGATCAAGAAAGTCGGCGAAGACATTCCGCGGCTCAGCTACAACACCGCCATCGCGGCGATGATGGAGTACATCAACGTCGTCCGTAAGGGCGAGCGCGTTCCTCACCGTGACGAAGTCATCCCTCTCATTCCGATGGTCTCGCCGTTCGCGCCGCACATCTCGGAGGATCTGTGGGAGCAGTCGGGGCACAGCGGCAGCGTGTTCGACGGCGGCTGGCCGGCGTTCGACGCCGCTCTCGCCACCGAGGACACGATCGAGCTGATTGTCCAGGTGAACGGAAAACTGCGCGGGAGGATCCAAGTGCCGCGTGAGGTGTCGCAGGAAGCAGCGATGGAGCTTGCGATGGCCGACGCCGCGGTGGCGCGTTTCGTCAGCGGCGCCCCGAAGAAGGTGATCTTCGTCCCCGGACGACTGCTCAACATCGTGGCGTAAAAAAAACGCCGGGCGATTACTCGTCCGGCGTTTTTCACATCGGCAGCGGAAGCGTTACTTCCGGAGATTCAGCAGAGTGGCGACCACTTCGTTGACCCGCGCCTCGAGCTCACCGGTGGTAGAGCAGTGGATGAGATTTCCCCCCATCGTCGGCGACGTCGCCGTCGCGTCCATCACCGT
>JALYYD010000339.1 GCA_030946775.1 Gemmatimonadota bacterium | reverse complement strand
TGCCTCGACATCGGGATTCATAAAGGCACGCGCGCGGGCTAATATTGGCCCGATGCAATTGATCAGACTAATCGTTCTCGCTCCGGCGATTCTGCTCGGCGCGCTCCGGTATTCACCGGACCGGATTACCGAGCCGCATCTCGCCAACATCCGTCAGATCACCCGCGGCGGCGAAAACGCCGAGGCGTACTTCAGTCACGACGGAAAGTGGCTGACGCTTCAGAGCACGCGCGGGTCGCACCCGTGCGACCAGCAGTACGTGATGCGCATTGACGGCACTGGCGCAAGGCGGATCTCTGACGGACGCGGCAAGACGACCTGCGGCTGGTTTTTCCCAGGCGACAAGAAGCTGTTCTTCGCCTCGAGCTCGGCACACGATTCCACCTGCCCGCCGAAGCCGGATCCCACGAAGGGGTACGTGTGGCCGCTCGACCGTTATGACATCTACACAGTCAATCGTAACGGATCGCACCTGAAGCGTCTCACGCACTACGACGTGTACACGGCCGAGGGCGTGATGTCGCCCGATGGGAAAAAGATCGTCTTCACCTCGCTCAAGGACGGCGATCTCGAGATATACACGATGAACAGCGACGGTACGCACGTGAAGCGCCTCACGAATACGCCGGGCTACGACGGCGGAGCGTGGTGGTCACCCGACGGGAAGAAGATCGTTTACAGGGCGAATCACCCGACCGATTCGACGGAGCTGAAGAATTATCGCGACCTTCTCGCTCAGCGTTTGGTCAAACCGAGCAAGGTCGAGCTGTTCATCATGAACGCCGACGGAAGCGACCAGCACCAGATCACGCACCTGGGCGGCGCGAACTTCGGCCCGTCGTGGACTCCGGACGGCAAGCGAATCATCTTCTCGTCGAACTACAAGGAGCCGAGGAGCGGAAACTTCGACGTGTTCCTGATCAATCCAGATGGGACGGGGCTCGAGCAGGTGACGTTCGATCCGACGTTCGACGGATTTCCGCAGTTCAGTCCGGATGGGAAGAAACTCGTGTGGGCGTCGAATCGTCTTTCGGCTAACCCGCACGAGACCAACGTGTTCATTGCGGACTGGAAGAACTAGTTCAGGGAGGAATATGACGTTCAGGATATCACGCAGCCTGGTGGCCGCGGCTTTGTTGTCTGTTGGATGCGCCACCGCGGGACCGAAGACGCCGACGGTTAAGCCGCCGGAGTTCGCGGACTCAGCGCAAATGCCGACGCTGGATATGCCGAAAAGTTTGCGTGAGCTGAGCACCATCAGGATCGACGTTCAGATGTGGGTTGATGAGAATGGCAAACCGGAGATCGATACATTCAGAGCAATCGGGCCTGGAAGCGACGCCAATCAGCTCGCGTTGAAGCAATGGCTGGGCACCGCGCGCTACCGCCCCGCGACTCTCGATGGCCATCCGGTGCGAGGACTGTTCAAGATGCTGCTCGAGGGAAGGGTCGGCGGCAGATGATTCAAGGTCACATCACGGGAAAAAAATGAAAGCATTCAAGCGATCTGTGATCGCTGCCTTCCTCGTCCTTTCCGGCGCGTGCGCGACGGTGCCCGCCGACTCATTCCCCGACCCGGGCCACGTGCTGGTCACCGTGACGGACCAGAACAACGCCGCCGTTTCGGGCGCGACGATCCAACTGATAATCTCGCCTTCCGGACTTGTCTGGCGCAGCGCCGTCACCGACGGCTCAGGAAAAGCCGGACCTGGCGAAACCGATGGCGGCGTGCTGCCAGGTGATTACAACGCCAACATACTTCCGCCGACCGGGTACGCAATCGCGTCCGCGCAAACCAATCCGCTTGCGATCACGGTGCAGTCGAACAGGACGATCAATCTCTCGTACAAGCTGACCAAGGGCCCCTGACCTGATGACCGCGCGCTTCCCGCATCCGCTCACGCTGCTCGTTGGATTCATCGCCATTGCCACCGTGATGACCTACACGCTCCCCGCAGGCGAATTCGCGCGCCGCGACGACCCTGCCACCGGTCGCAAGGTCGTCGTCGCGGGAACGTACCAGCGCGTCGCGCAGCAGCCGGTCTCTCCCTTCCAGGCGGTCGTCGCGATTCCGAAGGGAATGGCAGACGCAGCTTCGGTCATCTTCCTCGTCTTTCTCGTCGGGGGAGCATTCTCGGTCGTGGACAAGACGGGCGCGCTCCGGAAGGGCGTCTCCGTTCTTGTGAAAAAGCTGGGCAAGCGGGAGATGCTCGTCATTCCGATCTGCTGCATTCTCTTCGCCGCCGGAGGCGCGCTCGAGAACATGAGCGAGGAGATCATCGCTCTCGTGCCGGTGCTTCTCATTCTCACGATGCGCCTCGGATTTGACCCGCTCATAGCTGCCGCCGTAAGTATCGGCGCCGCGGGTGTCGGCGCTGCGTTCAGTCCGATAAATCCCTTTCAGGTTGGCATCGCGCAAAAGCTCGCCGGCCTGCCGCTGCTCTCCGCGTCCGGATATCGGATCGTCTTCCTCCTCATCGCCGTTTCGATCTGGATTCTCGCCACGATGCGTTACGCGAGAAAGGCGAGAGGGCAGTCATCGGGCGCAATGTCGTCCGCGAGAACGGGAGAGCCGGTGCGCGCCATTCCGCGTGACGCCACGCTCTCGGTACGCGATGCGACGGTTCTCATTCTCGTGCTTGTCACATTCGCCGTCTTCATCGTCGGCGTGATGCAGTACGGCTGGGACTTCGACCAGATGTCGGCGCTCTTCTTCGTAATGGGAGTCGCGGCGGGGCTGATCGGCGGTCTTGGTGTCGGAAAAACGGCGGACGGTTTCGTCGAGGGCTTCCAGTCTATGGCGTACGCCGCGATGCTGATCGGCTTCGCGCGCGCGATCTTCGTCGTCGCGTCGCAGGGGAAGATCATCGACACGATCGTGAGCGGACTCTTCGCTCCCATATCTCACCTTCCCGTCGGCATCGCCGCGATCGGGATGATGCTGGTGCAGCTTCTCATCCACTTTCCCGTGCCGAGCGTGAGCGGACAGGCCGTGCTCACGATGCCCGTCCTCGTTCCCTTGAGCGATCTCCTCGGCCTCTCGCGTCAGGTAACGGTGCTTGCGTATCAGTACGGCGGCGGACTGTGCGACCTGCTGGCGCCGACCAACGGCGGATTGATGGCGATTCTCGTCGCGGCCAGAGTCCCCTATGGAAAGTGGCTCCGCTTTCTCGCGCCGGTGTATGCCGCGCTGTTCGCGCTGGGCGGGGTGGCCGTGCTTCTCGCGATTGCGATCGGATTGAGGTAGCTCGTCGCGAATTCGCTGAATCCGGGAGCTGAACCAATTCGTAGGGTGGATTGTCTAATTCCCATAAGCCTCACTCCACTCAATCGCTCCCGAATGCTCCTCGACTTCACATCATACAGGCGGAAGCAGCTTTTCACGCGAGTTGCTCTCTGTGCCGCAGCGGTGGCGCTCGTCGCGGCAACCGCAACGGCTCAGTCCCACCAGAATCATCCGACCCCGCCGCCGGTTGCGCGTGCGGTCCCTCTCAAGGGAACGATCAAGATCGACGGAAAGCCGGATGAGGTCGCCTGGCAGGCGGCGCCTGTCATTGACCGCTTCATCCAGTTCGATCCCGACAACGGCAAGCCGGCAACACAGCGCACCGAAGTGCGAATTCTTTACGATAACGACGCGCTCTACATTGGCGCATGGCTCTATGACTCACTGGGCCGGGCGGGGATTACGGGGCGGCTCGTGCGCCGAGATCAGGCGGGAGACGGCGAGGACTTGTTCCAGGTGATCTTCGACACCTTTCACGACCACCAGGGACGGACGCGGTTCGAGGTGAATCCCGCCGGCGTGCGCAACGACGCGACCGGGAGCGGCACGCAGAATCCTGATCCATCGTGGGACCCGATCTACGATGTCGCGACCTCGGTGGACGACAAGGGCTGGTACGTCGAGATGCGGATTCCATTCTCGCAGCTCCGCTATCCGCGCGGCGCCAATCAGACGTGGGGGATGGAGATCCGGCGCTACCGCGCGAAGAATGCCGAGCAGGATGACTTTGCCCCCTGGGGCAAGATGGACTTTGGTGGTC
>JALYYD010000297.1 GCA_030946775.1 Gemmatimonadota bacterium | reverse complement strand
GCGATCGAGAAGACGACGTCCGACTACGACAAGGAGAAGCTGCAGGAGCGTCTGGCGAAGCTGGCCGGCGGTGTTGCGGTGATCAACGTCGGAGCGGCGACCGAGAGCGAGATGAAGGAGAAGAAGGCTCGCGTCGAAGACGCGCTGCACGCCACGCGCGCGGCGGTTGAAGAGGGAATCGTCCCCGGCGGCGGTGTCGCGCTGATCCGTGCCCAGAAGGCGCTCAAGGGTCTGAAGCTCGCCGACAGCGAAGAGCAGATCGGAGTCGGCATCATCAGCAAGGCGATCGAAGAGCCGATGCGGATGATCGTTCAGAACGCCGGTGGAGAAGGCTCGATTGTTGTCGAGAAGATCCGTCAGTCGAAGGAGAGCAATTACGGTTACAACGCACTCACCGACGAGTACGAAGATCTGGTGCACGCGGGAGTCATTGACCCGACGAAGGTGACGCGCACTGCGCTGCAGAACGCGGCTTCCATCGCGGGACTTCTCCTCACGACCGAAGCGCTGATCGTGGAGAAGAAGGAAGAGAAGGGCGCCCCGGCAGGCGGACCGCCGGGCGGAATGGGCGGGATGTACTAAACGTCCACGAGTGACGAGTGAACAAGGGAAGCCCCCGGCGAGAGTCGGGGGCTTTTTTGTACCCGGGTTGACAAACGGTACCATATGCGGTACCATCAGGGTAATTGGGATTAGCTCGGAGGAATCTTTGAGTGTCAGCATGCGATGACTTACTGGAGAAGGCGAAGCGAACCGCGAAATCCATACGGTTCGACGAAATCTGCAAACTTGCGGAGTGTTTTGAGTTTCAGTTTGACCGCCAGAAGGGCAGTCATAGGATTCATAAAAGGGCTGGCTTCAGGCGCCTCATGAATTTCCAGGAAGGAAGGAACGGGATGGCCGTCCCATACCAAGTGCGAGACCTCCTCCGGGCAATCGAAGAACTCGATGGGATGGGGGAGGATGAAGAGGAGGAATAATGGCTGCGAACTATAGAAAGGATGTATTCTGGAGTGCAGAGGATGAAGGTTGGATCGCCACCTCGCCTGAATTTCCAGGGCTATCAGCATTCGGTGAATCCGACATCGAAGCGCTTGCCGAGTTAAACAATGCGATCGAGGCCGCTTCGGAGACGTATGCGTCGGAAGGGTGGAGATTGCCCGAACCAGGCGCCTCTCGCGGAGATTTCAGTGGCCAACTTCGCCTGCGAATTCCGAAATATCTTCACGCGGCTGCGACGCGGCGAGCGCAGGCTGAGGGTGTCTCCTTGAATTCGATGTTGCAAGCATTCATAGCTGTCGGACTGGGGGCTAGCCAAGGCTCAGAAGACCTTCAAAAGCGGGCGGAAGCTCTCCTCCAGTTCGCTATGTCACAGGTGGACCTGCACGAACTTGCTGCCGGGAAACTTGCAGCAGAGGCGTGGATTCCATCTTCGGGCAAGACGGGGCAGCGCAGAAAATTGGCTGCGTTCCCGTTGTACGCAGACACGGGTCCTTCGGATGATCCGTGGCTTCCAATCAATGCTTCGGGTTTTGGCGCTCCATTAAAGCGCTTCAAGCCAGAGAGTGCAATCGACCTAGTTCCAAATGAGGTGATAAAGTGAATTCGAGTGATCTTCCACTTACGGGGTATAGCATAGAGCGTATCTACGCGATCGAACTCGTTCTCTGCGAGAAAGAAGCAACCGAAGAGCCGACTGAGAATCGAGGACAGCTCGGGTTTGGATGGGATTGGAGGAGCCTGGACAGTGATCGGTTTGAGGTTCGGATTTCTGTGGCGATAGAGCCCACAACGGCGCGCGATGAATTTGCTCGAGTGTCGCTAGTTGGCCGTTTTCGACGACTGTCGGGAACGCCTACAGTTGGTCTCAAAGATTTTGTCTCGCTTCAAGCGCCAGCGATTCTGTTTCCATACGCACGACAAGCGTTGGCCAATCTCACGGCGCAGAGCATCTACGGGCAACTCCACATCCCGCCTGTAAATGTCGCGAGGCTAATGAAGGGGTTTGACTGGGAGGCCTCTCGAGGCGCCAAGCAGCTTAAGGAGTCAGATCATGAAACCCCCAGCCATTCTCGCAGCCTACCTGCCGCACGTGCGAAGTTGGTGGCAAGAGCGGAGACAACACGCCGCAAGGTTGGTGGAAAGAGGAAGTAATAGTCATTCTCGCATGATCTCAGGCACCAAACTTTACCGAAAATGACTAAAGTGATTGCCCGCGCTGAGCTACATTTGGGTTACGAAGGCGCGGACCGCCGGGCGGAATGGGCGGGATGTACCAAACGTCCACGAGTGACGAGTGAACAGGGCGGGGGTCGCGAAAGCGGCCCCCGCTTTGTTTGGACGGGGGCGCAGCGAATTTCGCACAAGCCTCGACTAACAACGGTCCTGACCGCAGAATTCAGCAACCCTGAACCGAGTTAACCTATGCGTCTTCGCACCTGTACCGTCGTCGCACTGATTGCGGCCCTGCCCACGATCGCATCGGCGCAAGCGGTCGCACCGAGCGATCCGGTCGCCCAAGGCTTCCGCGACTACGAATCGTCATCGGCGACCAATCTCATCGCAGCCGCAGAAGAGTTTCCCGCCGACAAGTATTCGTACAAGCCAACCCCGGCGCAGATGAGCGTCGCCGACATCATCGTTCATCTCTCGCGCGGGAACGACTTCTTCTGCTCCACGTTGAGCGGAGGCAAAGCTCCGACCCGATCAAAGATCGCCGCCACGGACAGCAAGGACGCCCTCGTCGCGAGGCTGAAGGAGACGTTCGCTTACTGCTCGACGGCGCTGGCCACCGTCGATGATTCCAAGCTCGGCGAGATGCTGCCGTTCTTCGGCGGCCGCACGGTCACGCGCGCTTCGATGCTCACCATCACCGCCGCGGACTTCGCCGATCACTACAGTCAGCTGGCGATTTATCTCCGGCTGAACGGCCTCCTTCCTCCTACGGCGAAGCGGCCGGAGTAGATGTTCGTCCACGAGTGACGAGTGAACAAAGAAAGCCCCTGGCGAGAGTCGGGGGCTTTTCCCATTGCGCGCGCGCCTGACGGATTTCGGCGCCTCGCTGCAAATTATTCTCCTTCAAACTCACGCCACACCACCCGGTTTTCCATGCGCAGACTTTCCGTTGCTTTTCTCGTCGCGGCTGCGACCGTCACCGCTGCCGGCGCGCAGGCTCAGGGCACCAACAAGAAACCCGCGACTCCGCCCGACAGTACGAAGTTCACGACCGGACTTCTGTCCGGTCTCAAACTTCGCTCGATCGGACCAGCGCTCACCTCCGGACGCGTCGCCGATGTAGCAATCGATCCGTCGGACAAGCGCACCTGGTACGTCGCCGCCGCCGCAGGGGGCGTGTGGAAGTCCACTAACGGAGGTATCTCCTTCTCGCCCGTCTTCGACGGACAGGGCTCGTTCTCGATCGGAACAGTCGTCATCGATCACGCGAATCCCGCCACCGTCTGGGTCGGAACGGGAGAGAACAACGCGCAGAGGGTCGTCGCGTACGGCGACGGGATTTACAAGTCGGTCGATGGCGGAAAGAGCTGGACGAACATGGGGCTCCGGCATTCGGAGCACATCGGACGCATCCTGATTGACCCGCGGAACTCTGACGTGGTCTATGCCGCGGCGCAGGGTCCTCTCTGGAAGGGTGGGGGCGATCGCGGTCTCTTCAAGACCACAGACGGCGGCAAAACGTGGACGAAAATCCTCGCCGGCGACAACGACTGGACTGGAGTCAACGACGTTCAACTAGATCCGCGCAATCCGGACGTTCTCGTTGCGACAACCTGGCAGAGAGTCCGCCGCACATATGCGTACGTCGCCGGCGGACCCGGCTCCGCCGTGTGGCGCTCGACCGATGCTGGGAAAACGTGGACGAAATCCCAGTCCGGTTTTCCCTCCGTCGACCTGGGTCGGATCGGTCTCACGAGGTCTCCCGCCGACCCCGATGTCATCTACGCCATCGCCGAAGCGGCCAATGGCAAGGGCGGATTCTTCCGCTCACGCGACGGCGGGGCGAGCTGGGAGAGGATGAGTGATTACCAGGCGGGCGGTAATTACTACAACGAGATCTTCGCCGATCCGAAAAACGTGGATCGCGTTTACGCGGTGGAACCAATTCTCCAGGTGACCGACGACGGCGGGAAAACATTCCATCGCGTCGGCGAGCGCAACAAGCACGTCGACAACCACGTCGTCTGGATCGATCCCGACGAGACTACGCATCTCGTCATAGGCGACGACGGCGGTGTTTACGAGACCTTCGACGGCGGAAAAACCTACCGCTTTGCCGCCAACATTCCGATCACGCAGTACTATCGCGTCGCGACAGATAACTCGCTGCCGTTCTACAGAGTGTTCGGCGGCGCGCAGGACAACTTCTCCGTCGGCGGTCCTTCGCGCACGCGAAACACAACCGGCCCGACGAACGCCGACTGGTTCATCACTGCCGGCGGTGACGGCTTCGGCTCTGTCGTAGACCCGGTCGATCCGAACACTGTCTACGCCGAGTCCCAGTTCGGTGATCTCTCGCGCTACAATCTCGCGACGGGTGACGTGATGGGAATTCAACCCTCCGAGGAGCCGGGC
>JALYYD010000283.1 GCA_030946775.1 Gemmatimonadota bacterium | reverse complement strand
CCGGTGCTCAGCATCTCGCAGCTGAGCGAAGGCGGAGTGCCGGTTAAGCGCATCCAGCTGCTCGACGCCGGCGACAAGGACCTTCCGATCGTCCTGCGCGGCTTGGCCGAGAGCTTCGGGCTCAACTTCCAGATCGATGCCAACGTTCACGGCAACGTGCAGACTCGTCTGCAGGATGTGACTCTCGAGCAGGCGCTCGACGCCATCGTGCTGCCGCAGGGCTACAGCTACACGATTGACAACGGTGTGCTGCGCGTCGGCGTTGCGCGAGTACAGACGAAGATCTTCTCCCTCGACTACGTCGCGCTTTCCCGATTTACATCGACCAGCACTACCGTTCAACGGCGAATAGGCGGCGGAAGCGCGGGCGTTAGCAGCGGGGGAGTAACGCCTGGAATTTCCGGTGGGGGCGGAGGAGGGGGAAGCAACGGCGTGGATCTGATCAGCAGCACGTCCGTCACAAACTTGTGGGACGAGATCAAAGTCGCGCTTGTCGCGCTCGTGTTCGACGCCGCGGCTGGACGTGCGCCCGGGGACAGCTCTACAGGAAGTGTGATAAACGGAGCCAGTGGAAACGTCGGCGTTCAGCCCGGTATTGGTGGCGGCGGCGGGGCGGTGGCATATAGCCGTGTCGATGCCGACGGCCGGCGGCTGATCATCAATCCCATCGCCGGAACAGTGGTGGTCACAGCCAGTCCCGCGAAGCTCGCCGAAGTGGCGACGTTCATGAACGCCTTCGAGGGCTCCGTTCAGCGCCAGGTTCTGATCGAAGCCAAGATCGTCGAAGTTCGGCTGAACAACGACTTTCAGTTCGGCATCGACTGGACACGAGTTGCCCAAAACGACAAACTCGGCTTGGGAATCCAGTCGGTCACCGGAGGGGGGACAGGTACCGTTCAGTTCACGCTCGGCGGCGGGGGGACCAAAATAAACCTCGTCCTTCACGCGCTTCAAAGTCAGGGCAATGTGAGCGTTCTCTCGAGCCCGCGGGTCTCGGCGATGAATAACATCCGCGCCACTTTCAACGTAACCACCGATCAGGTCTTTTTTAACGTCGCGTCGAATCAGACCATTACCCAGAACGGAATAATCGGCACCACCCAGCAGGTGACGCCTCAGATCATTTCGGTCGGGATCGTCCTCGATGTGCTGCCGCAGATTTCTGCTGACAACACGATCACGATGAACATTCGGCCGCACATTACGTCGATTCTCGATTTCGCGACATTCCGCCTCGACAACGGAACCGAGCTGAAGGTGCCAAATGTCGAGAACCGAGAAACCGACACGATTGTCAGAGCTCGTTCGGGAGAGACGATTGTCATCGGAGGCTTGACCCAAAACAGGATCGAAAATACTCAGACCGGTGTCCCCGGCCTGCAGAACATTCCCCTTGTTGGCGGGCTCTTCAAGGGTAAGACCTCTACAACTTCCAAGTCGGAGCTGGTAATCTTCCTTACCCCTACGATTGTGGTCGGCCAGCCGTCGGTAGGGTACTAGCCGGATGTACGAGGATTTCTATGGCTTGAGGGAAAGGCCATTTTCCCTCACTCCGAACCCGCGATACGTCTTCTACTCGACACGCTATCGCGAGGCCGCCGACGAGCTTTTTTACGGGATCGAGCGCAAAGAAGGCTTCATGCTGCTCACCGGCTGGCCGGGAACCGGAAAGACGACGTTATGCCGCGACCTGCTAGACAAGCTGGAGCCGGCGCGCCACCGCTCGGCGCTCGTTTTCAATCCGTTTCTCAACGGCGTCGAGATGCTGCAGGCGCTGCTGACGGAATTCGGCGTTTCATTCCCGCTCGGCGCGTCTCGCAACGATCTGCTCAACGCACTCAACAACTTTTTGCTCGAGCAGATGAAGAACAACCGCATCTGTGTCGCGGTGTTCGACGAAGCGCAGCACATGTCCACCGAGTTCCTCGAGCAGATCCGCGTCTTGTCGAACCTCGAGACCTCTGACGAGAAGCTGATTCAAATCGTGCTCGTCGGTCAGCCGGAGCTGCTCTTCAGGATCAAGATGCCGGGCATGGCGCAGCTCGACCAACGAGTCTCCGTGAGGTCGAGCCTCACGCACCTGAACCTCGATGAGACAAAGCGATACATCTATCACCGCCTCGACGTAGCCGGTGCGCATGGACGGGTGGAGTTTTCCGATCGCGCGATCGCGCGCATCTACCGCGCGTCGCAGGGAATCCCGCGCCGCATCAACGCCATTTGCGATCAGACTCTGCTCGCCGGCTACGTGGATCGCACGCGCAATCTCGGAACGCACCAGGTGACGCAGGCGATCGCGTCTTTGCGGGGCGACGAAGCCGAAGCGCGCATCTCCTCCGGCGGGATCGGCCGCCGGGTCGCCATCGCCCTCTCTGCTGCCGCCGCGCTGCTCGCCGGAGCGGGCGCGCTCCTCGTCTATCGCACCGGTGAGTTCGTCATACCACGGTTGATTCCGTGAGTCTGATCGCGGACGCCCTCAAGGCCGCCCAGCAGGAAAAGACCAAGCGCGTTCCCACGCCATCTGCGCCGGGAATGGGCGGATTCTTTGCCGTCCGGGGCGGTGGTGGAAGGAGCAGAGACGGGATGCCTCGCCCGCTCGTGCTTACGCTGGTCGCAATCGGAGCAGTGGGTCTCGTCGCGGCACTGGTCACGCTTCTCCTGTCGACGGCCAAGCCTCCCGCGCCGCTGCCGGCTTCCCAGCCGGCCGTCGCTTCGGCTCCTGTCGTCGCACCGACTGTCAGCGCGCCGGCTCCTCTGCCAATCACGGACTCGGCTTCAGCGATTCCAGTGGCAAATGCGGCTACCCCCGGGCCCACTGCATTAGCC
>JALYYD010000251.1 GCA_030946775.1 Gemmatimonadota bacterium | reverse complement strand
ATTCGGACGTGTGAGGTCGTTACCTCGCGTCTCGTTTTACGTTCGCGACGGAGGTTTCAATACCGCCTCAACCTCGCGCCTTGGCGCTATGCATCTCTGGCCCCTCTCACCCGTGTATCCCTCGGTTGTAGTTGCCGTCCGCTTGAGAGAGAGCGCCTGAGCCGATAGCTTTCGCCGTAGATCCATCCCTCCTCGCAATATCCACATCGATGCCCACGTACGAGTTCCGTTGCCCCAAAGGCCACGAGTTCGAGAAGTTCTATCGCAGCATCGGCACTGCGCCTTCCGAGGTGCATTGTCCGGAGTGCGGCGCGCTCGCCGAGCGGCAGCTTTCGACTGGGGCCGGGCTCGTATTCAAGGGATCGGGTTTCTACATCACCGATTACGGCAAGGACGGGAAAAAGGATCAGCGCCAATCGCCCGGCAAGGTGAGCGGCGGCTCTGCTGAGACTTCCTCGAAGAAATCCGATTCCGGAAGCTCGGCGTCCACTGACTCCGCGAGCGCCAATTCCTCGGCCGCCTCGAGCGACACGAAGCCCGCGTCCACTTCCGACGCGAAGTCGTCGTCGAGCGCGGACACCAAGCCCGCCGCTGCTCCCGCGCCCGCCAAGAAAGACTCGAAATGAATTCCGCTGACACTTTGCGCGCCGAGCTAGTGCGCGCGGCGCGCTCACTTGGAGTGTCCGACGATGTCGAGCCGGTGATCGAGAAGCCGCGCGACGACAGCCACGGTGATCTTGCGACCAACCTCGCGATGCAGCTCGCGAAGCCGCTCAAGAAGAAGCCCCGCGACGTCGCTGAGGCATTGAAGGCGGCGATAGATCTCCAGCGCGCGGGCGTGTCGAGCATCGAGATCGCCGGCCCGGGCTTCATCAACTTCCGGCTCGACGCGTCGTTCATCGCCAACCAGCTGCAGACCGTGCTCTCGGCGAATGAGAAGTTCGGCCGGAGCGATGCCGGCCAGCACGAAAAGGTCAACATCGAATTCGTCTCCGCAAACCCCACCGGACCGCTTCACGTCGGACACGGGCGGCAAGCCGCGCTCGGCGACGCCATCGCCACGCTGCTCGAGTGGACGGGGTGGGACGTCACACGCGAGTTCTACTACAACGACGCCGGCGCGCAGATAGATAATCTCGCGATGAGCGTCGAAGCACGATTGAAGCAGCTGAAGGGTGAGAGCGCCGACATCCCTGAAGGTGGCTACCACGGCGAGTACATTCGCGAGCTGGCGGAGCGTTACGCGGAGAACAACGACGGTCTTAGCGTGCGCGAGTTCGCCGTGCGCGAGCTGCGCAAGGAGCAGGATCTCGATCTCCAGGCGTTCGGCGTCAAGTTCGACGAGTACTACCTGGAGTCGTCGCTCTACACCGACGGTAAGGTCGAAGAGACTGTCGCCGCGCTGGTCGCATCGGGGATGACGTACGAAAGCGAAGGCGCGCTCTGGCTCAAGACGACCGAGTTCGGAGACGACAAGGACCGTGTAATGCGCCGCAGCGCCGAGCGCGGCGGTGAGCTGACGTACTTCGTTCCCGACGTCGCTTATCACATCACCAAGTGGATGCGCGGCTACCATCGCGCCATCGACGTGCAGGGCGCCGATCACCACAGCACCGTTACGCGCGTGCGCGCGGGACTGCAGGCGCTCAAGATGGGAGTGCCGCCGCAGTACCCCGAGTATGTGCTGCATCAGATGGTGACGGTGATGAAGGCCGGAGAGGAAGTGAAGATCTCGAAGCGCGCCGGCAGCTACGTCACTGTGCGCGATCTGATCAACGAAGTCGGCCGCGATGCGGTGCGGTATTTCTTCCTGATGAGAAAGAGCGATTCGCAGCTCATCTTCAACGTGGATCTCGCTGCGTCGCAGTCGGAGGAGAACCCGGTCTATTACATCCAGATGGGCCACGCCCGGATGTGCGGAATCTTCCGCGTGGGAGAAGTGGATCGCGAGTCGTTCGATGCGTCGAAAGCCGATCTGACCGTGCTGAAGGAGAAGGAGGAACAGGACCTCATCAAGGCGCTGATCGACTTCCCGGCGCAGATCGAGTCCGCCGCCGAGTCGCTGGAACCGCACCGGATGACGACCTACCTTCACGAAACGGCCCGGCTGGCGCACCTTTGGTATCACAAGCATCACGTGCTCGGCCAGTCCGAAGAGGTGACGGTCGCGCGGCTCGCGCTCGCGCGCGGCGCGCAGATCGTTCTTCGCAACGGATTGAGTCTTCTCGGAATCACCGCTCCGGAGCGGATGTAGCAGCGTTCACAACTATAACTTCGATCAACAAATGTCCGTCCTTGTCGTAGGATCAGTCGCTCTCGATTCAGTCGAAACGCCGTTCGGAAAAGCCGATGACGTTCTTGGCGGCTCGGCGACATTCTTCTCCGCGTCCGCCAGCCACCTGACCGAGGTCAGCGTCGTCGGTGTCGTCGGCAATGATTATCCCGTCGCCCAGCTCGATCAGCTGAAAAAGCGCGGCGTGGATTTCAGCGGGCTCGAGCACGCGGACGGACCCTCCTTCCGTTGGCGCGGCCGATACAGCCACGATCTCAGTTCGGCGGAGACACTCGAGACACACCTCGGCGTGTTCTCGCATTTCAGCCCGAAGATTCCGGAGAAGCTGCGCTCGTCGCCGTACGTTTTTCTCGCCAACATCGATCCGCGTCTTCAGCTCGACGTGCTCGACCAGGTGAAGAACCCGAAGCTCGTCGCTTGCGACACGATGAACTTCTGGATTCAGAGCCGCCGCCCGGAGCTGATCAAGCTTCTCGAGCGTGTGGATCTTGTGACACTGAACGACGGCGAAGCGCGGCAGCTCACTGAAAAGTCGAACCTCGTTCAGGCGGCGGAGTGGATTCTCGCGCGCGGACCGAAGCACGTGCTGATCAAGAAGGGCGAGCACGGCGCCTTTATGTTCACGCGCAGCTCGGTCTTCTTCGCGCCTGCGTTCCCGCTCGAGAGCGTGTTCGATCCCACCGGCGCCGGGGATTCCTTCGCTGGCGGGTTCATCGGCTACATCGCCAAGACCGGCGACCTGAGCGAAGCGAACATGCGCCGCGCCGTCGTCCATGGCTCGGTGATGGGCTCGTTCGCCGTCGAAAAGTTCT
>JALYYD010000227.1 GCA_030946775.1 Gemmatimonadota bacterium | reverse complement strand
GGAATTCGCTGCATCCGCAACGCTGATTGGAAGAGGGGGCTCGCTTCGTCGCTTGCTGTGGGAATGCGCGCGGTGCTCGATGACACGGATTGCGGCGCAGCGCTGGTACTTCTCGCCGATCAGGCGTTCGTGGATGGTGCTGCACTTGCTTCTATCATTGCGCGGTTCGACGAAGACAACCGCCTCGTGGCGTCCTCTTACGATGGAGTGATCGGAGTGCCCGCACTGTTCGCGCGTGAACACCTTGAAGATCTCACATCGCTCGAAGGTGACGCCGGTGCCGGCGCGTGGCTGCGTGGGCGCACAGATTCAGTGACCCGCGTTCCTCTCGAGAAAGCCGCGCTCGATATTGACAACCCTTCGGACCAGGCGCTCCTGCAATGAGTGACACTTACGATGTCGCGATTGTTGGCGGCGGACCAGCCGGTCTTACCGGCGCTCTCTGGCTCGCGCGCTACCTCCACAAGGTCGTGCTCATCGACTCCGGCGATCCGCGCAACTGGGAAACGCGCGGCATCAACGGATTCCTCGGCGAGAGTGGCATCAAGCCATCACAGCTGCGCGGATATGGGCGCGCCGAATGCGAGAAGTACGGAGTCGAGCTCGTTGACGATACCGTGGATGAAGCAACCAATCGCAATGGTGATCTCTTCTCTCTCCAGCTCAAGAGCGGTCGCTGCATCGAAGCGCGGCGCGTTCTTCTCGCGATTGGCATCAAGGATGTTTGGCCCGACATCGATGGACTTGACCGCTGTTACGGCGAAACCGTTCACGTCTGTCCCGACTGCGACGGATACGAATCACGCGACAAGCAAGTCGTAATCGTCGGTAAAAGCAGAAAGGCGGTCGGGATGGCGCTCGCCCTCACGACTTGGACTGACAAGATCGTCATCTGCACCAACGGCGAGTCCGCGGATATTTCCGCAGCGCACTGCGATCAGCTCGCAAAGCTCAACATCCCCGTCATCGAAGCGAAGATCCGCCGCCTCGCCTCGAATGGCACCGAGATCCGCGCCGTCGAGCTCGAGGACGACATGCAGCTCGACTGCGAAAGTCTCTTCTTCGCCATCGGCCAATACCCCGCCGACGATCTGGGCGCCCAGCTCAAGTGCGACCGCGATGAATTCGGATTGATCGTCGTGGACGAGCACTACCACACGTCGGTCAAGAACGTCTTCGCCGCAGGAGACATCGTGCCGGGGCCGCAGCTGGCGATCGCCGCCGCGTCGGATGGGGCGATCGCCGCGCTGGCGATCCACCATTCTCTGATTCCCGAACAGCGGCTGCTCAAGTAACCGGCGGCTCGCGCCGCAGGCTCAGTACTTCAGTACGATCGTCTGCGTTTTCTTCTTGCGCAGAATTCCCAGGCGGATGGAGCGGTCGCTCGATTCGCGGATAGCGCGCACCAGCCCCATCGGATCATCGAGATGGATTGAATCCGCCGTCAGCACCACATCTCCCCCGCGCAGCCCGGAAAGCCCCGCCGGTGATTCGGGAACGACGCTCGTCACGAGCACACCGTCTCGCTTGATGCCGAGGGCCGCGCTCATGTCCGCGTTGAGCGCGATAATCTCCGCGCCGGCGAAGGGGAAAATCCCGCTGCCGAACGCGAAGCCACCCATCACCGGCGGAAGCTTCGCCGGCATTGGTGGGCGCATGGTCACACGCACAGTGCCCACACCGGACATCGGGCTCACCCCTCCGCTTCCCATCGCGCCACCGCCGTCGGGCGTTGACCAGATGAGGGTGACTTTCTCGCCGAATCCTTCCGGTCGCTTCCCGACCGTGCCGCGAACTTCCTTCGCCGCACCGTCACGCCGCAGCCGCACCGTGAAGCTCAAGCCCGGCCGCAGCCAGTCGCGCAGCGCGAGCGCGCTTCCCTTCATGTCGTGGTCGTTGAACATCACGAGCACATCACCCGGCTTCACTCCCGCCTTTTCCGCCGGGGATCCTGGCTCGACGCTCGTTACCGTCGGATACCCGTTGTAAAAGGGATTGCCGTTTTCGTCGATGCTGCCGTTGTCGTTTACGGTCACGCCGAACCATCCCTTCGGTCCGTCGCTCTCGCGGCGCTGCTCCTGGATTATTCGCTCCTGCGCGGCGCGATCCTGCGCCCCCGCCACCGACGCGGATAGCGCGATCGCGCACACCATCACAGCTGTGGTTCTCAGATCCATCCCTCTCTCTCCCATCCTTCTAGAAGCCCTTCAGCTTGGCGCCGACTGTTCGCACCGCGTTAAGCTGCTGGCGTGTCGCCTCGCGAGCGCCCATCGTCGCCAGGTAATACTGGTTGATGACTGGATCATTCGGCGCCTGATCGAGCGCCGAGTGCGTCGCCTGCATCACCTGATCGAGAGCGGCGAGCCGGTTCCGGTAGACTGGCGCGCTGTCAGCGCGCACCGTCTGCACCGAATTGTTCGCGGCGAGATACGCCGATGCCTTCTGATATTCCGCGCCTGCACGGTTGAGAACGTTCCACGCTTCATCCGCCGACTTGAAGTCGGTGACGCCGGTGGCGGGAGCAGTGAGCGACGCAGTCTGCGCCGGAGTCGTCTCCGTCTGCGGAGTGGAGATCGTCGCCACGCTTCCCGAATCAACGCGCGGAGCAGCGGAGTATCTGCCCGCCGCCGCTCCGCCCAATACTAGGAGAACCGCCGCCGCCGCGCGCATCCACCGGCTGTTCGCCGTGAACATCATCGGTCGGCCGCGGTCGCGAATGAGACCCTCTTCGCGCAGCCTCGCCGCGATCGTGTTCCAGTCGTTAAGCGGAGGGAATGAGCGGCCGCGCTCACCATCCACCATCGTGTCCAGCTCGTCTTCAGATAGGGGCAACATTTACCTTTCCTGCTACGGTTGTCGTTTCGTCTACCAGGTGCGCGAGGAGTTTTCTCAGCTTCGCGCGCGCCTTGAACAGCTGTGATTTCGATCCGCCGGCGGTTATCCCAAGCTCTTCCCCGATCTCGCCGTGCGTGTACCCTTCGATGTCGTGAAGCACGAACACCGCCCGCGCTCCCGGTGACAGCTGTGTCATCGCCTGCTCGATTGATTCGGCGAGGAATGTCCGGTCGCTGTCCATCTCGACGCTGGCGCTGTCATCCTCGATGTCCGTTTCGTAGCCGGCGATGCGTCTCACTTTCCGGAGCGCGTTCAAAGTGCGGTTCACCGCGATCCGGTGCGCCCACGTTCCGAACTGTGAATCGCCGCGATAACTCGGCAGCGCTCTGAAGATTTGCATCCATACTTCCTGCGAAATGTCGGCGGCGATATCCGGATCGCCGCACAGCCGGCGCACCACGGCGTCGATGTGCGGCGAATGCTGCGTCCAGAGACGCCGCAATGCTGCCTCATCGCCCGATATCGCGCGCTTGAGCTCCAGCTGATCCATAGTCATCGATGACTCAAGGTTAGTCACCCGCGAAACGCCGGGCGTTGCCTGTCTAAAAACAAGCGAATTGTCCCCTTCTTGCGTATACGGATGGTGGACACGCCGAGTTGCCGGCGTTACCCTCGAATTCTCGAGTCGTCCCAAAGAAGTGAGCCGAAGTTGCTGGGGCACAATACCTTACGCGTGTGCCCGCGGAACACACCGCTCTGGCAGGGTATATAGAAGTAGCAGGAACCCGGAGTAATCGTTGCTGAGAATCATCCTTACTGCTCTGACACTTACGCGGGCCGATAGTTTGCCGTCCCGTTCGCCGACTTCCGTCGGCATGTCCGAGGACCGCCTCGGCGCCATCGAGCGGGTGGTGAAACGGGGCATTTCGGCGGGTGGATACCCCGGCGCGGCCGTCATCGTCGGACGCAAGGGCTCGACCGTCCTCGAGGAAGGATTCGGAACACTCTCCTGGAACGACCCGCAGGATCCCGTCGATCCGCACCGCACGCTTTACGACATCGCGTCGCTCAGCAAAGTCGTCGGCACGACGACGGCGATGATGATCCTATACGACGAGAAGAAGGTAGATCTCGACTCGCCGGTCATCCGCTATCTCCCGACGTTCAGCGACGGCGGACTCAAGGACAACGTCACCATCCGCGAGCTGCTTACGCACACATCGGGACTTCCAGCGGGACGTGACATCTATAGAATCGCGCACAGCCCCGTCGAAGCGCGGGCGGCGCTCCTCTCCACTCCGCTCGAGACGGCGCCCGGACAGCATTACATCTATTCCGATCTTGGCGCCGACGTGCTCGGCTTGATCGTCGAAGTCGTCGCCGGCGAAACGCTCGACAGTTTTCTCGATCGCAGAGTGTTCGCCCCTCTCGGTATGGCGCAGACCTTTTATCGCCCTGCCGATTCGGTCAAGTACCGCACCGCGCCGACTTCCATCGACCCGCCGCGCGGATACCCGATTCGCGGCGAGGTGCACGACGAAAACGCATGGGCGATGGGCGGCGTTGCCGGACACGCCGGATTGTTCAGCACCGCGAGCGATCTCGCGCTCTTCGCGCAGATGATGCTCAACGGCGGCGAATACAACGGCGTGCAGATCATCAGCAAGCCGACGGTGGATCTCTTCACCAAACGCGCTTTCGGGCATCGTGCCCTCGGCTGGGATACCGCCGACGGTAATTTCGGATCGGGTCGTTATCTCGGACCGAACGCGTATGGCCACACCGGGTTCACCGGCACGTCGATCTGGATCGATCCCGACCGGCAGATGTTCATGATTCTTCTCACCAATCGCATTTACTCCGCGAAGGCAAAGCGACCGGCGAAGGTGATCTCGGACGTGCGCGCCGATCTTTCGGATGCTGCGGTGCTGGCGGTGATGGACGGAGACGAGACAGCCGCTGCGATGCCGGCAAAGTTCCGCGCCGACAGCGAGATCGGCTGGAACCCCGAGCCGCCCCGCCGGCACGCCCGGCGCCGCACCAGCCTGAAGCATCACCACTCGAGCGCGTCTCACAAGGTCGTCAAATCTTCCAACAAGGCCTCTTCTGCGGCGAAGAAAAACCAGCAGAAGGCCAGGGCGGCGAAGGCCCTTAAGAAGAACCACAGCAAGTAGCGGCTCGCCTTCCCCTGCCATCCTCGCTCCGGGGGTGTGATTATTCGAGAGGGGGCAATAATGGCAGACGACGTTCAGAACAGTTCCAGCGCGGCCGATACGCCGGCGAGTGACTCTCCCGCCTCGGAGGGAGTTGTCTCCGTTGACCAGGTGAAGCTCGCGCTGCGACGGGTGAAGGATCCCGATCTCAGTCTCAACATTATGGATCTCGGGCTCGTCTACGACATCGCCGTGATAGGAACGACGGTGAAGGTGGATATGACTCTCACGTCACCCGCCTGCCCATCGGGCCCCGAGATTATGGGCGAAGCCGACAAAGAGCTGCGAAAGCTCGAAGGCGTCGAAGACGTGAAAGTAAATCTGGTATGGGCGCCCTTTTGGACGCCGGAGAAGATGGAGCCGAGGGTGAGGGCCTACCTCGGCTTCTAGCTCCGCGTACCGTTGAGTGCGCGGATGAACTGCTCTCCCATCTCCTTCACCTGCCAGCGCCGAAGCTCGGGAATTTCCGCGAACTCCGAGATGCTCTTCGGATTTTTTCTCGCCACCGCTTCCAACCGTTCCCGCGAGCCGAGCACACCCGGATCGAGCTGAAGCCGGTCAGCCGCCTCATCGCGCGCCGCCTTGAGGCGCGCAACACGATCGTCGAAATCCGGATCCTTGTTCCAGCGAAGTGATTTCGGAAATTTCGGCAGCTCGGCTTCGGGCACGGCGAGCCCGCGCTTCACCGCCGCGAGAACTTCGCTCCCCGCGCGCTCCATCAGAGCGCGGGGTGTGCCCTTGATCTGCATCAGCTCCTGCATCGACTTGGGAGCGATGTGCGCAATCTCCAGCAGCGCTTCGTTGCCGATGACGCGGAACGTCGCGCGGTCGAGATGGCGCGCCGCTTCATCGCGCCACGCAGCGAGCTCGCGAAGGAGAGCGAGCTCACGTCGCGTAAGATCGCGCGCTCCCTTGATTCGGAGGAACGCATCGGGGTCCGGGCCTGGATCCCATTGAATGTTCTCCAGCAGGGAAAACTCCTCCTTCGCCCACTCGAGCCGGCCCTTCGCTTCGAGCTGCGAGTGGAGATGATCCCTGAGACGGAGGAGAAATTTCGTGTCCTGCGCAGCGTATTCGAGCATGTCGTCCGGAAGCGGCCTCATCGACCAGTCGGCGCGCTGGTGTTTCTTGTCGAGCTTGACGTCGAAGTATTGATGGAGAAGCGCAGCCAACCCGAATGATTTGATTCCGAGCAGCTGGGCGGCGACTCGCGTGTCGAAAATATTGGTGACCTTCCAGCCGTAATCCTGGCGCAGCAGGCGGAGGTCGTAGTCGGCGTCGTGGAAGATGACCTGGACGGAGCGATCCTCCATAAGCGCGCCGAGCCGCTCCAGCTTTCCGGTCGGAAGCGGATCGATGATCGCGCTGCGATCGTGGGTCGAGAGCTGAAGGAGATAGATTCGGTCGAGGAATTTGTGAAAGCTCGCCCCTTCCGTGTCCACGGCGATTTCAGTGCAGGAGCCGATCTCGCCGAGAAGGGCATCAACTGCGTCCTTCTCGTCGACATAGACCGCGCCTTCGATGATTCTTGTAGCCATTCTGAAATCTAGCGTCTTATGCCAGGGCTTCAGGGCGTTAACTTTTCTCACTGCAAATTCCCCCAGCCTCCGCGATGCCGAAACAGGACGATTTCACGGTTCACATATTCCCGAGCGATTGCGACTCGGTCGGCCACGTCAACCACGCGCAGATGCTGCGGCTGCTCGAGCGCGCCCGCTGGGCGGCGCTGGAGAAGGTGATGAGCTATGGCGAATACGAAAAATCGAAGCTCTGGGCGGTGGTGAGGAAGGTCGAAGCACTCTACAACGCTCAGACATTTCCGGGCGACGATCTGACCATTCGCACCGGACTCGTTTCCGTCGGCAACACGAGCTTCGTCGTAAGGCAGCAGGCAATCGGGCGCAGCGGCGAAGCCGCCTGCGACGCGACCATCGTCTATGTAACCGTTTCGCCCGAGGGTCGCCCGATTCCGGTTCCCGACGAGTGGCGCAATCTCTTCTCGCCCTGGACGGAGAGCTCCGAATGACTTCGGCTCCCGCGGAAAAAATCAGCGCCGCCGAGCAGACCCGGGCGGCGAAGATCGGCGCTGCGTTCTTTCGTCATCGCAGCTGGCTGCCGATTTTCTTCCTCGTCATCGTTCTCTTTGCCCCCGGCCAGAGCACGTCGCTGCACTGGCTAGTCGGCGGACTGCTGGTTGTAATCGGCGAAGCGTACAGGATGTCTGGAGTCGCCGCGGCGGGAACGGAAACGCGCCGTCGCTCCCGCGCGGTGCAGCGGCTGGTGACGTACGGAGTTTTCTCGTGGAGCAGAAACCCGCTCTACAACGGGAATTTCCTGATCTGGATGGGATTCGTCGTCATCTCCGGCGTGCTCTGGTTCCTCCCCGTCGCGATCGTTCTCTTCGTCGTCGAGTACAGCTTCATCGTCCGCTACGAGGAAGGGGTCCTTGAGTCCATCTTCGGCGAAGAGTATCTAGCCTACAAGCGCCGGACACCGAGATGGATTCCGCGGCCGTCACCTTCGGTCGCCGGCGAGGACGGGTACCACTGGGCGGAAGCTTGGCGCAGCGAGGTAAGCACATTCCTGCAATACGCGGTGCTGAGCGCGGCGTTTTTCCTCAAGAGCCGCTACACCAGCGGGAGCTAGATCAGCCGGATTTTTCCCGGCAGCTGACGCAGATGATCGGCGCCTGAGAAATGGCGCGCTTGAGCTTCACAAGCTTTGAGCCGTGAAGGTGGTCATCGCAGAGCGCGCGCTTGCAGCGTGGGCACACGCCCCCCTTGCCTGCTCTGAACGGAACGCCGCACTGGTCGCAGTCCCAGCGAAAATTTGATTTCCGGAAGATCGAGACGGAGCCGCCGCTCACGGTGGGCTACCGAGTGGGCTTGCCTGGCGGATTTTCACTCTTGAAGACGTCGCGGTTGAGCTGGACGTACTGCTTCAAATTCCCCGGCACGTCCTCCTCCGGGAAGATCGCCGTCACCGGACACTCCGGCTCGCACGCGCCGCAGTCGATGCATTCGTCGGGGTGAATGAATAGCTGATCCGGGCCCTCGTAGATGCAGTCCACGGGGCAAACGTCAACGCACGCCTTGTCCTTCGTATTGATGCAAGCTTCAGTGATTACGTAGGGCATTTGAGTCTTTCGAGTGAAACGTCGGGCAAGCTCTGAAAATTAGACGTGCCGCCCCCAATATCAATCTTACTTCAGAGTAACGAAGCCGATCCAGGCAAGGAACCCTACGAGAGCCACCAATCCGAGCAGCATCAGGATTATACGCTGCCGCATCCCGCGCATCGCGACCCACACTTCCTCATCCACGTAGAAGCGTCCCGGACCCACCTCTCTCACAACCGCTCGTCGGCGCAGCCGGCTGAGCGGCCACGCTTGCTCGACCCCGACGTCATCCAGCGTTTTGGCGGTCGCCGGCGAAATCGCGCCGGCCGACTGAAACAGCTCCACGAGCTCTCGCTCCTTCCGGATGATAACGGCGGCAACCGCGGGCGCTCCCATCTTTTCCCCTACTTCTTTGGAGGTGGCTGGAACGGCACGGAAAGATGCTCGTGAGCGACAAGCCACCGACTGCCGCGCCTTTCCCAGATTATCGTGGACCTGACGTGCAGCTTGGTGCTCTCTCCCGCCTTCGGGACCACTGTCATCCAAAACGTTCCTGTGGACCAGGCGACGCCGCCGTTACGGTGGATGACCATGTCCTCCGAGGGCCCGATGTCGACTGCCTTGAGCGACGCGAACCCCGCCCTTGCTCCTCGCGCGTATTCCGCCCAACCCGAATATTTGAGAGGAGCACCGTCGAAGTACAGGATGTCGGCATCGTGCGCGTAGAGCGCTCCCGCCCGATCGACATCCAATGCTCTCCAGGCGGCAAAGTACTCGGACAGCTGCCGGCGTACCTCCGAAGTCGATCGGGACTGTGCGCGCGCGGCCGGCGCGAGCACCAGGAAAAGAGCGACTGCGATTAGCGTGCGGCGTGCCGGCATCCGACCCCCGGGGTGAACCGTGATCACTTCCGCCACGGCGGGAGATCGCCGGTCTTGTGCTTCAGCTCGTCGTTTTCCCTATAAAGCGTGGCGGTGCGCCCTATAACCTGAATCACTTCGGCTCCAGTCGCGAGGGCCAGCGTGTTCGCGGCGTCCCTCGCCTTTACGTCCGCCTGCTTGGCGAGCTTCACCTTCACCAGCTCTTTCGTGCGCAGTGCATCGTCCAGCGATGAGATCAGCGCCGGCGACAGTCCCTGGTGCCCAACGTGAACCGTCGGGTCAAGATGGTGCGCCTCCGATCTCAGCCCAGCCCGCTCCTTTCCCTTCATTGTCTCTGCTCCCCTCGAATTACCATAAATGGACGTACGTCAATCGGGGTGCCATTCCACCAGTCGTGCCGCCCCTTCGCCATTCGCATCGCCTGAAAATGGAGGTGAGGCGTATCCGGTGGCGCGTTTCCACTCGTTCCGACGTAGCCGAGCAAATCTCCCTGTTTCACGTCCAACCCGACAGTGACCGCGTCCGAGTAGTGGTCCAGGTGCGCGTAATAAAAAACGTACTTCCCTTCTTCGTCGCCGGCGTAGATCGTGATTCCTCCGAGCGTGTTCTGCGACATCCGGAGAATCTTCCCATCGGCCACCGCGAGCACCGGCGTTCCACGCGGCGCTAGAATGTCCTGCGAGAGATGAACGCGAGCTCCATCGCGCGATTCGTAAAAGGTGTCCCGCAGTTTGTCCGGCCCGATTCCCTCAACGGGAACCATCAGCAGATGCTCGGCGAAATATTCCGAATCGGCGGGTGTGATTCGGAGCGGAAGGGTCGTGACGGGATCCAGAACCCTTCCCGGCGTGACGACCGAAGTGTCGGAGGGATTTGCCGGCGTAGGAGGCTCCGGCGCGCGGAAGCTGACGCACGCGGCGGAGGCCAAACACAGAATGGCCGCCGCCGCGCCGCGAACAGAGCTCAGCTCGCTGCTCCCGCCAGCTCCGGCTCGCGCCTCTCCGATCCTTCCTTCTCCGCCAGCTCAGCCATTTCCCTTGCCATCGCCGCGATACCATCCTCGATCGTCTTCGAGTGGTGCATCGAGCAGAATTTCGGTCCGCACATTCCGCAGAACTCGGCGCTCTTGAAATACTCGGCCGGCAAGGTCTCGTCGTGATACTCACGCGCCCGCTCCGGATCGAGCGAAAGACGGAACTGCTCGTTCCAGTCGAAGTTGTAACGCGCGCGTGAGAGAGCGTCGTCGCGATCGCGCGCGCCCTTGCGTCCGCGCGCGACGTCGGCGGAATGCGCCGCGATCTTGTAGGCGATCACTCCCTGCCGCACGTCTTCCGCGTTGGGGAGACCGAGATGCTCCTTCGGCGTGACGTAGCAGAGCATGTCCGCGCCGTACCAGCCGATCATCGCCGCGCCGATCGCGCTCGAGATGTGGTCGTAGCCAGGAGAGATGTCGGTGACGAGCGGACCGAGCGTGTAGAACGGCGCTTCGCTGCACACTTCCTTCATCCGCTTCACGTTCATCTCGATCTGATCCATCGGGATGTGTCCCGGGCCCTCGACCATCACCTGCACGTCCTTCGCCCAGGCGCGGCGCGTCAGCTCGCCCAGTGTGTCGAGCTCGGCGAACTGCGCGCGGTCGCTCGCGTCGGCGATGCATCCGGGACGGAGACTGTCGCCAAGGGAGATCGTGACGTCGTAGTAGCGCAGGATCTCGAGCACATCGTCGTAGCGCTCGTAGAGCGGATTCTGCTTCCGGTGGTGCATCATCCACACTGCGTGCAGCGATCCGCCACGCGACACGATTCCGGTGATGCGTCCGTGCACGAGCGGCAGATGCTCGATGAGGATTCCCGCGTGAAGCGTCATGTAGTCGACGCCCTGCTTCGCCTGATGCTCGATCATGTCGAGCAGGTCGTTGGCGGTGAGCTCCTCGAGCTCCTTGTCCCATTTTCCGTCGGGGCCGCCCTGCACCGCCTGGTAGATGGGAACCGTGCCGATCGGGACCGGCGAGGCCTTGATGATCTGCTGGCGGATGCCGTCGATGTTTCCGCCGGTGGAGAGATCCATTACCGTGTCGGCGCCGTACTTAATCGCCGTCGCCAGCTTCTCGAGCTCGCCCTCGGCGTCTGACGACACCTGCGAGTTCCCGATGTTGGCGTTGATCTTCACCTTCGAGACCTTGCCGATGGCCATCGGCTCGAGCGCGCCTTCGAGGTGAAAAACGTTGGCGGGGATGATGAGCCGGCCGATCGCGATCTCATCGCGGATTGTCTCGGGGCTCAGCTCTTCGCGCTCGGCGACGAAGCGCATTGCGTCGGTGATCTCACCTTGACGCGCGAAATGCATTTGCGTGCGTGCTTCCATTTTGCAGCGACTCCCTACGCCGGTACGAACCGGGTCAGGTTCTGAGGGACTCTCTCAGCCTCGTTGCGTCCGCACTTTGCGGCGCGCTCGGAGGCACCCCTGTCTAGAACAACAATATAGTGGGCGGCCAACTGCGGACTGAGGACTGCAAGCTGGTAGCTGCAAGCTGACCAAAGCTGCTAGCTGCTAGCCCGCCCACAGCCGGCAGCTATGCCTCCCATTCCTCGCATCTTTTTTATGAAGTGGCCGTTGCAGTTACCGGGGCAGCTCCTGCCTCTTCAGCGGCACCACATTCGGATCCCGCGATATCACCTGCGGAGTCTCCGGCGGCCGGCTCCGCCCCATCCGGCACTGGCCCTCGAGAAGGGCGCCCTCCTCGATGATGACGATCGGCGCTTCCACGTCGCCGTACACGCGGCAGTGGTCGTGGAGCTCGAGCCGCTCGGAAGCGTTCACGTCGCCGACGACCTCGCCGGAGATGTGTACGATCCCGGCGCGAATGGATGCGTTCACGACTCCCTTCTCCCCAACGATCAAGCTGTCGTTGGAGATGATCTCGCCGCGCAGGCGGCCGTTCACCGTCGCCGTGCCGGTGAACGTGAATTTTCCCTCCACCTCGGAGCCTTCCGCGATGATGGTACCGACTGTCGGCGATTTCACGGAAGGCTCACCGGGTCTCCTCAACTGCATAGCCCTGCCCCCGGCTGCGGTTTATCGCGCTGCGAACTGCGGGTTCGCGCGCTTCTCTTCGCTTGCCACCACCTGAAGCGAGGGAGTCTCGTTCATCTTCGTGATGTTGCCGTTGAAGAAGCCGCCCTTCGAGATGACCAGCGAATCGGTCTGAATGTTTCCACTCACGCGGCCCGTCTCGGCGATCTCTACGTTCCCGGTCGCGACCATGTTGCCTTCGTAGTGGCCCATGATGATCGCGTCGACGGTCTGCACGTTTGCGTTGACGACGCCCTTCTCGCCGATCACCAGCTTGCCGCCGACGTTCATCTCGCCGCCGACTTCGCACTCCACTTGAATCGAATCCGTGATGTCGAACTTCCCTTCCATCCGCGCGTGTTCGCCGACGACGGTGAGAAGCGTGATTGACATCGGCCGCCCGTTGCTGCTCTCGGGAACGGCTGCGGGCATCGCCTTTACGGGAGTCTTTCTATCATTGAACATCTAAACATCCTCCTGCTCTGTTGAGCGTAATCCCCGCCTTGCGCGGGGAGCCAGAAGTAGCGCGGCTGCGAATGGGTGTCAACCCGACTTGCTTGCTCCGCCCGGTTAGTTGCCTCCCCGGCCGTAAATCCTCTCTACCGCCACCGGATCGCGGCTGAGCGCCAGAAACTTTATCGGGTCAACGGAGTTGCCCCGGGCAATGACTTCGAAGTGCACGTGCGGCCCTGTAGCAAGTCCGCTCGAGCCGACCGTCGCGATCTCCTGGCCGGCGGCGACCTGATCGCCGACGTGCACGCGCGACGTGCGGCAGTGGGCATAGCGCGTCAGCACTTCACCCGAGTGTTCGATCTCGACGGTGAGCCCGTACCCGAATCGCCATCCGACGTATGTCACGCGGCCGGCCGCGGGCGCGACGATGCGGGTCCCTGCCGGAGCGGAAACGTCCACCCCTTTGTGCGCACGAAAAATTTCGAGAATCGGATGAAAGCGAGACGCTGAAAATCCGCTCGAGATCACCCCCGCTACCGGCATGATCATGTCGCGGGGAGGGAGCCGAGCCGCTTTTGCGTTTGCAGCCAGCGCACCCAAAACGCGAACACTGTCGAGGAGGGAGACGACCGTTCGCTGCGACTCCGCAAGTCTGTCCGCGGTCGCCTCCGCGATGTTTGTCGTCTCGCCAGTCCACGTTGCGGCGACGGCAATGATGGTCAACGCAAATGAACCCAGTCCCGCCACCGTTCGTGTACTGATGCGCATCTGACGCGTCGGTGTTTCCGGGCGCGGGGGTACCAGGATGATTGTCCACGCACGCCGCCGGCGTGCTCGCGCGCGATCTTCCGCCCTGCGGCCGGTCACAGCCGAGCCCTTCCAGGGGGCGCGGACGCGAGCTCGAGACGACGTGCCGCGCCGGCGTTATCAGCGCTCGCCGGTACCGCGCCAATCGAAACCTTGCCGTGAATGATCGCGCCCTCGCGGAGCACCATCGCATTCGCGCGAATCTCACCGTGCACCGAAGCGCCAGGCTCGATCTCGATGCGGCCGGTCGCGTGGACATTGCCACGCACAGTTCCGGCGACGACGACTTCGCCCGCTTCGATGTCGCCGACAATTTCTCCGCGCGCGCCGATGATGATTGACCCGGCGCGATGCATCGCGCCCTCGATGTGACCGTCCACACGGACAGTTCCGTCCGTGTCGAGCTCGCCCCTGATCGTCAGGCGGTCATCGATTACCGAATAACCGGCGCCACCCTTGGCTGCTTTTCCGCCTAGCAGTCCCATCGCCCGCCCTCTTCATCTCGTACCCGGGTACCCAGACCAATCCGCAGCATGGACCCAGATTGGCTCGCGGATGGAATTGCCGCTAGACCGGACCCGATGAAAAAAAGTGGCCTTTTTCGAACCGACGAGAGACCGAAGGGTCGAAAGGTCACAATTCGCTGTTCGGCGAGGTCGGCCGGTTTTACTATTGAGGCGATTTCGAGTGCGCCCCGAATGGCCAAAGGGCTTTCCGGCGCTCGAATACCTCCCGACCTGGAGCCGAGAATGAAGATCAACTGGAGCAAGGTCCTGATGGGTGGACTGATTGCGGGCGTCGTGCTTATCGCGATCGACCTCGTTGTTCAGACATACCTGTTAGGACCCAAATCCGTCGCCGAGCTCGACGCATTCAAGCCGGGGCTCGGATCTTCGATGACGCAAGGCAATGGCTTGGTGATCTACATCGTTCTGGACGCCATCTTCGGCGTCTTGCTCGTCTGGCTGTACGCCGCCATTAGACCGCGTTTCGGACCCGGCGCCGCAACGGCCGTGAAGGCCGCCGTAGCCGCGTGGATCGTCCAGTGCATCGCTTATTACGGCTGGCTGCAGATGGGAATGTTCTCCGCCGGACTGTGGTGGAGCTTCGCCATCGCGGGGCTCGTAGGTCTCGTTCTCGCCTCGTGCGCAGGCGCCAGGTTCTACTCCGAAGAAGGCGCCGCGTGACCGATCGCCGATCATTTCTCACCTCGCTCGGAGCCATTTCCGGGCTGACATTCCTCGGGAAAACCGAAAAGCTCGAAGCGATGCCGTCGCGAATCGCCTCGGCTGCTTCCCCCTGGGACCTCTCCTGGCTCGACGCGTTCAGGGGGAAGCACAGACAGCTGTTCGATTTTGGAAAGGCCGACGTCTCGGAGGAGAGCCATCTCGTCGTGGTGAGGAATTATCTCAACGCGCATCGCGATGTATACTCCCTCGCCTCGCCCGACATTAACACGATCGTCGGCATCGCGTACGAGGCCTATCCCCTCAATGCATCCGACTCGCTCTGGGACGCCTATCCCATCGGTGAGACGTGGAAGATCAAGGATCCGAAGACGGGTGCTTGGGCGAAGCGGAACATCTACAACGACGACGATCAGAAGAACGGGGGCGGCCCGTACAGCATCCCAGCTCTCGTCGCTCGGGGAACCGCCTTTTGGCAGTGCAACAATGCGTTCTCCTTCGTCGTCAACTCTATGGCCAAAACGGTGGGCAAGACCGCTGAAACGGTGCGTGCCGAGCTGTTCGCTGGGATGATGCCCGGCGTCCATCTCGTGCCCGCGCACACGATGCTAGTTGGACTCGCGCAGGAGCACGGCTTCACCTACGAATCGATGTGAAAAAACTTCTCGGCTTCATCGGGATGACGATCGGCGGTTGGGCTGGCTGGGCGCTCGGCGCACCGTTCGGGACGATGACAGCGTTCATCGTGAGTATGATCGCCACCGGCATCGGCGCATACGCCGCGGTGAGAATCGCGAACAACTACGACATCTAGCGCGCCACAGTGCCAACAAGAAAACGAACGCTCAGGAAGTGCGCGATCGGGCACGAGTACTTAAAGAGCACCGATTGCCCCACCTGCCCGAGGTGCGAAGAGGAGCGGGCGCCGGCGAGCGGATTTCTAGCAGGGCTTTCGGCGCCGGCGAGGAGAGCTCTCGAGCGGGAAAAGATCTCCACGCTCGCGCAGCTCTCGAAAAAATCCGAACGGGAGATTCTGGCGCTTCACGGAATGGGTCCGGGATCCATTCCGAAACTTCGCGCAGCGCTCGAGTCGAAAGGGCTCAGCTTCAGGAAATAAAAAAACCCGCCGCTCTCGCGACGGGCATTTCGTCCCACTTCCGACCTGAAGCGAAGCTCAGCCCGCGGCAATCATCACTGCTTGGTTCAGGCGCAGCGTGATTCTTCCGCCGCTCGGCACGCATCCGTCCACAGGCGTCGTCACCGATGCCGCGATCGCACCGGCGGCCGCGCCCGCTGCAGCGCCGATCACTGTGGACTTGGTGTGGTGCCCGAAGATTTGCCCTGCGATCGCCCCGATCGCCGCGCCGGTCGCGACCTTGCGCGCGTCATCCCCGCGGGTTGCATCGCGAACTTTGTCCACCTGGGCATAGGTGACGATCGAATTCACCGCGTACGTCTTCCCGTTGAAGCCGATCGAGAGCGGCACCATCTCGATTTGAATGTTGTCGTTCGGACTGGTGCTGCGCTTCACCGCAGTGATCTCGAGAACAACCGTGGCGCCGGCGGGAATCGTAACGCCGTTGCTTCCCTGCACCGCCTCGGCAACGCTGGCCGTAAATCTGTCGCCGACGGCGTTTGTGTTCGTGCAAACGCGCTGACCGGAATAGAGTCCGATCGTCGAGCCGCTGGAAACTGTGCCCATCGTAACCGCGCTGGCGCCTTCATTCGTGCTGACGGTGTTGCCGCTCGCGGTCACGCTCGACGGAGCAGTCGCCACCGGAGCGGGTGCGGGCACGGTGCGAGCCGGAGTACGAGGAAGCGGACCGCGCGGTGTGAGGATTTGCGCCGGAGTTCTCGCGACCTTCGCCGGTGCTGGAGTCGTCGTGTCGGCGTTGACTGGAACGTCCTTCAGCTGCGGCTGGGCAAGAGTGTCGCTGTTGGCGAGAGCCAAATCCTTGTTGAGCGAGCTGTCTTGCGCGAGCACGTCGTCGGCCTTCTTGTCCTTGCACGCGGCAAGGGAAATCGAAAGCGCGGCGACTGCTAATGCTCCGGTGCGGAAAAGTTTTCTCGACATTTCTTATTTATGAAAAATGGGCGCGGGGAAATCCCCGCGCCCCAATGGTTATCGCGGAAAGGTGCCAATTCTGGGTATGCGCTGGTTGATCGAGATCGTCGCGCCACCACCACGACGATTTCGGCCTTCCGTGCGAGGATCACATGTGTCGCCATCACCCATCCCGCCAACTACGGCGCCGCGAATCACCGCGCCAAGTATCGATCCGAGAACCGATCCGGTGCTCGGTCCGGTGCTGGGACCTCTGCCTACTGTCCCGGTAATACCCCCGGGATATGACGAAGTCTGCGGAGTCGGACGGGGCATTTGCGGAGCCGGCTCGGTTGCGACGGGCTCCGTCGCGACGGGAGTCGGCTCAGGCGTGGTGACCGTGGCCGGCGCCTCGGTCACAACCGGAGCCGGCGTCTGGGTCGGCGCCTTGTGATAGCGATGTGCTTTGCTCGAAAGCGCCGGCGCCTTTGGGGCGGGCGCAGTTCGCTCGATCGCCGAGACAACCTGAGTGCCATTGGCAGCGGCGGCGGTACCGACACCGAGTCCGTCGGAGGTGGACGCCAGCTCGAGATCCTTTTTCAGGGTGTCGTTGGCCGCCGTCTGGTTGTCACCGCTGCACGCCGCGAGAGCGACTACCGCCCCACCAATGAACAGAGAAATTTTCCGCACCTCTCCTCCTCTTCCCAACCGGGAAATTGTCCGGCAGCTCGGGAATCTCCCCTCGTCTCGCCGGCGCTTCATTAGAGCGTGCCCGTAGAATGCAATCCGGAATCCCGCCGTTGAGGAGCTTATCGGGGACTCAACCCGAAAAGCTGTCACCGCAGGATGACGAGCTTGTCGCCGCTATCGGACACCCTTCGTTCCCTGTTTTCTCCTGCTACCACGCCGACCTGCACGGGGCTTACTTTCGAATGATGAGGATCGGATCACGTGGCAGGGTTTACATGTTTCTCGCATCCGTCTCCGCGGTACTGATCGCGGCGGGCTGCGCACCTCGCGACGAGGCTGTGCCGAGTGAACCTGAACGAACCGCAATCGCCGATTCCCTCAAGCGGATGGTGATCGCGGCCTACGATCTCTCCAAGCCGGACGTCGTTGGCAGCCTTATGAGTTTGTACCCGCCGAGTGGCAGGGTGATTTCGGCGAGCGGCGGCGCGATGACGACGACTCGTCCGCAGCTCGAAGAGCAGATCAAGACTTTCTGGAAGTACGTCGGCAGCAACATGAAGCAGCCGGAGTGGAAATGGACGGCGATGGAAGTGGATGTTCTTTCGCGGGACGCGGCGGTGATGACGAGCACCTACCGGATCCCGCACACGACGCCGGACGGGATGCGCCACGAGATCGGCGGGGCCTGGACGGCTGTGTTCGCCCGACGCAACGGAAGATGGATGATCGTTCAGGAGCACCTCTCCGATGCTCCTCAGACGATGGGTCAGATGTGACAAGAGGCCACTTCGCGAAGTGGCCTCTCAGTTTTCGACCTGTGCCGGATGGCGTTAGCCTCCGGCTCCCGACAAAGTATATGGCCTGGGAATTACTCGCCGGTCGCGTCGACCGACGCGCCGAGCTGCTGGCGCATTTCCGACTCGCCGCTGACGATGGACTGCCACGTCAGCTCCTGCCCCTTCCGGAAACCCTTCTGCGTCAGCTTCAGACCTTCGGGTGAAATCGCGACCATATACGCCTTGCCGTCGATCTCGATCTCTCTCTTGAGCGTTTTGTCCAGCTTCGTCGCCATGTGGCTCTCCCAGATTGATGGATTCTCTTGCGCCGATATTATAGCCCGACCCCGAATTGAGGAATAGCAGGCGTTTTCTCCAAACGTATGTACCCTCCCCAATGATTAGTCGTCAATAGCCAGTGAGGGCAAGGGGAGGCGTACCGGGGAGATTGAAATGAGTTCGACAGTAGCGGGAACACATTTGAGCGCGTACGTCATCTATGAATTCGAGCGCCGGGCATATCCGGTCACGGAGCATCCGGTCCGAATCGGCCGGGACGGTTCGAACGATATCGTGCTGCGCGAATCTGCAGTGTCGCGCTTCAACACCGTGATCCGTCGCGAAAACGACCGGCCGGTGATTGAATCACCGGGATCCACTCCCGCACTGCTCGACGGCGTTCCGGTCGTGGGAACGGAGGTGCTTTCCGAAGGAGCTCGCGTCGAGATCGGAATGGCGATTCTCACCTATACCGAGAAGCGGCTTCCGATCGGAGTCTCGGTGGTCGAGCGCGCGCAGCAGCGCGCCCGATCGAGCGATGAGATCGGCGACCGCCGCGATACCATCAAGAATCCATTGATGAAAGGCCACGCCGAGGAGCCGGGTAGCGATCCGCAGCTGCGAATGAAAATCCTGATCGCAATCGCGGTACTGGCGGTCGTGCTGTACTTCTTCGGCCGCTAGTCGGTCACTGGCTCGCTAAAGCGAGCGAGCACCATCGCCTCGAGCGCGTGCTTGAGCGGCTCGAGCTCGATCATCTCCAGCACGTCGGCGGCGAACGCATACGTGAGCAGAGTTCTGGCGGCATCCTTGCCGATCCCCCTGCTGTTCAGATAAAACATCGCGTTGTCGTCGAGACGCCCGACCGTCGCTCCGTGCGTGCACTTCACGTCGTCGGCGAAAATCTCCAGCTGCGGCTTTGTATCAACGCGCGCGGTCGGTGACAGCAGCAGATTGTTGTTGCTCTGCTTGCCGTCGGTCTTCTGCGCTTCCGGGTGTACGTACACCTTGCCGTTGAACACGCCGTGCGAGCGCCCGTCGAGAACGCCCTTGTAAACTTCGCGGCTGGGGCAGTTCGGCTGGACGTGTTCGATGCGCGTCTGATGGTCAACGTGCTGCGTCCCGTCGGCCAGATACAGTCCGTTCAGCGTGCACGCCGCGCCTTCCCCGTCCAGCGTGGTATAGATGTTGGTGCGTGAAAGCTGGGCGCCGGTCGCGAAAGAGAAGGAATTGAACTGGCTCGCTCTCGCCTGATGCACCTGGATCGTTCCGACGTGAAAGGCGTGCGAGGACTCGCGCTGAAGCTTGTAGTGATCAACCCGCGCGCCCTCGGCGATCTGGATCTCGGTCACGGCGTTGGTGAGATACTTCGCCTCGTCGAGCGAGACGTAGCTCTCCACAATCGAGCAGCGTGAATTGCGCGCCGCCACGATCACATTCCGCGGATGAGAAACGCTGTCCGCTCCGGATGCTACGAAGACGAGGTGAATCGTCTTTTTCACCGACGCGTCGGCGGGCACTTCGATGAATGCGCCGTCGCTGATGAACGCGGCGTTGAGCGCCGTGAACGAATTCGCCGCCGGTGGAGCGATTTTGGAGACGTGGCGCTCGGGGCGTCCCTTCCCGCTCTTTATGGCTTCGGCGAGGCTTCCGACCCGAATGCCCGAATCCTCACCGGCAAAGGACGAGAGATCCGCCGAGTAGCGGCCGTTGACGAACACGATCGTATGCCAGTCGGGCTGCTCGAAGGTGAATCGCTTGATGTCGCTCGGCGAAATCGCCGGCGCTTTCGCAGCGAGATGGAAAGTCGAGTCGGCGATAGAAGCGACACTGGTAAAGTGCCAGTCCTCGTCCTTCATCGTCGGGAATCCGGCCCTCTCGAACTGCTTGATGCCGGCGCCGCGAAGCGAGCTCAGCCAATCGGGAGCGCTGCCTTGCGCCTCGAAATCGGCGCGATAAGCGACCACGCTTACTTCGCTCCGGCTTTGGAGCGCGAGCGGCCGGTCACTCCGTTATTCGTCTCGTCCTGAATCCAGTCGTAGCCCTTTTCCTCGAGCTCGAGGGCGAGCTCCTTGCCGCCGGATCTCACAATCCTTCCGCCGGCGAGGACGTGCACCTTGTCGGGCACGATGTAGTTGAGAAGACGCTGATAGTGCGTCACCAGAATCGTCGCGTTCTCGGGCGAGCGAAGCTTGTTCACACCTTCTGCGACGATGCGCAGCGCGTCGATGTCGAGACCGGAGTCGGTCTCATCGAGAATGGCGAGACGCGGAGCGAGCACGGCCATCTGCAGAATCTCGTTGCGCTTCTTCTCGCCGCCGGAGAATCCGCTGTTGACCGAGCGCTGCAGCATCGCTGAATCCATATCCACGAGCTTCAGCTTCTCTTCCATCAGATCGAGAAACTCCATCGGATCTACCTCTTCCATTCCCTTCGCCTTGCGGATCTCGTTGTAGGCCGAGCGCAGGAAGTAGGCGTTGGAAACGCCCGGAATCTCGACCGGATACTGGAAGGCGAGGAAGATTCCGTTTTGGGCGTGAACCTCGGCGTCCATCTCGAGGAGATTTTCGCCGTCATAGGTCACCGTTCCCTTGGTGATCTCATAGGAGGGGTGTCCGGCCAGCACCTGTGCGAGCGTGCTCTTTCCTGATCCGTTCGGACCCATCACTGCGTGCACTTCTCCGGCTTTCACGTCGAGCGTGATGCCCTTCAGTATCTCCTTCTCGCCGATGTTCGCGTGAAGGTCGTTGATTTCCAGCAAGACAAACTCCGTTTCTAGTGACTATTTGTTCTTCGGGCGGAACCACTGATTGAAGGTGGTCTGCACCACGTACAGGAAATTGCTGAGCAGCTGCCAGTTGGCTGTGAACGGATAACCGGGAGTTCTCGGTCCCTTTCTCAGCCAGTGAAACCCATCCACGATCCTGGTGCGGAGAAACCCTCTCGTGGGCTTCACTCGCGTCCGACCGCTCCGATCAACCGACGCTGCCCTCGAGCGTGATTCCGAGAAGCTGCTGCGCCTCGACGGCGAACTCCATCGGCAGCTCCTTGAACACCTCGCGGCAGAAGCCGCTCACGATCATCGACACCGCGTGCTCGGCGGTGAGTCCGCGCGCCTTGCAGTAGAAGATCTGATCCTCGCCGATCTTCGACGTTGACGCTTCGTGTTCGAGGGTGGCGGTGTTGTTCTGCACCTCGATGTACGGGAAGGTGTGCGCGCCGCATTGATTGCCGATCAGCATCGAGTCGCACTGCGTGTAGTTGCGGGCGTTCTCGGCGCGGGGCAGGACGCGGACAAGCCCGCGATAGCTGTTGTTACCCTGGCCGGCGGAGATTCCCTTCGACACGATCGTGCTCTTCGTGTTCTTGCCGATGTGAATCATTTTCGTGCCGGTGTCCGCCTGCTGCTTGCGGTTCACGACAGCGACCGAGTAAAACTCACCAGTCGAATTGTCGCCCTGAAGAATGACGCTCGGATACTTCCAAGTGATCGCTGAGCCGGTCTCGACCTGCGTCCACGAGATCTTCGAGTTCACGCCGGCGCATTTGCCCCGCTTGGTGACGAAGTTGAAGATGCCACCCTTACCTTCGGCGTCGCCGGCGTACCAGTTCTGAACGGTCGAGTACTTCACCGACGCGTTGTCGAGCGCGATGAGCTCGACGACAGCGGCGTGTAGCTGGTTCTCGTCGCGCTTCGGCGCGGTGCAGCCCTCGAGGTAGCTCACCGACGCGCCCTCATCGGCTATGATCAGGGTGCGCTCGAACTGTCCGGTGTTGGCGCTGTTGATCCGGAAGTAAGTCGAGAGCTCCATCGGGCACTTCACGCCCTTCGGCACGTAGCAGAACGAGCCGTCGCTGAAGACGGCGGCGTTGAGCGCGGCGAAAAAGTTGTCGCTGTGCGGGACGACGGTGCCGAGGTACTTCTCGATCAGCTCGGGATGGCTCTGAACCGCCTCGCCGAAGCTGCAGAAGATGACGCCGACCTTGGACAGCTCCTCGCGCATCGTGGTGCCGACGGAAACGCTGTCGAAAATCGCGTCAACGGCGACTCCGGAGAGCATCTTCTGCTCGGTGAGCGAGATTCCGAGCTTTTCGTATGTGCGCAGGAGCTCGGGATCTACATCATCGAGTGACTGGAGCGGCTTGACGCTCTTCGGCGCCGAGTAGTAGACGAGTGAGTTGTAGTCGATCGGCTCGTAGTGAACGTTGGGCCAATGCGGCTCCTTCATCTTGAGCCAGGTGCGGTAGGCCTTGAGACGCCAATCGAGCATGAACTGAGGCTCGTTCTTCTTCGACGAGATCAGCGCGATGATGTCTTCGTTGAGCCCGGCGGGTACGGTGTCCGTTTCGACATCCGTTACAAACCCATATTGATAGTCGCGATTGACCAGCGACTCGATCGCCGAACCCATTACAACTCCTTGTCGTTTCTACACTTCACTCTATAGATTGAATCCTAAGTAAATCTGTCGGGATAGTCAAGCGAACGGGGTTTGCAGCCGTGGCGAGCTATCTCTTTGTGACATCAGGAGTTGAGTCAATCATAAATGTGCGCATCACCGTCTGTGCCCTTCATTAGCGAGAGTCCGGAGTTCGAGCGGGTGGCGCTCGTTTCCGAGCTCGCGGAGGGACGAATTTCGCAGCGGATCCTCGCCACCGGTGCAGCAGTTTGTCTCGTCCGTCACAACGGGGAGATCTCGGCGTTGAGCGACATCTGCACGCATCAGCATTTCTCGATGTCGCAAGGCGACCTGCTCCACGACGGGACGATTCAGTGCGCGTGGCACGGCGCCCGTTTCGATTGCCGCACCGGCGAAGTGAAGCAGATTCCCGCTTCGAGTCCGCTTCCCGTGTATGAGGTCAGGCTCGACGGCGAGCACGTGCTCGTTGGCCCGCGCCGGAATCGCGACGGTGATAGGTACGAGCCGTCGGTGGCCTCAATTGGAGACCTTTCGTGAGCCGCCGCGCGGATTTTCCCCTGCTCGTCAACAATCCGGATCTGCATTACCTCGATTCGGCGGCGACGTCCCAGAAGCCGAGGGTTGTGCTCGACGCGATCCGTGATTTTTACGAGAACAGCAACGCCAACCCTCATCGTGGGGCGTATGCGCTCTCGGTAGAGGCGACGGAGCGTTATCACGGAGCGCGGGAAACGATCGCGAGCTTCCTCGGCGTGAAGGACTCCTCCTGCCTGATCTTCACTCGCGGGACGACGGAATCCATCAACCTCGTCGCGTCGGCGTATGGCCGCGCGAACGTGAATAGCGGTGACGAGATCGTCGTCTCGGCGATGGAGCATCACGCGAATTTCGTCCCGTGGCAGCAGCTGGCGATCGAGAAGGGCGCGAAGCTCCGCATTTGCGAGCTCACGCCCGATGGGCGGATGGATCTCGACTCGCTGAAGAGCCTGATCGGTCCGCGAACGAATATCGTCGCGTTCAACCACGTATCGAACGCGCTGGGAACGATCAATCCGGTAAAGGAAATCGTTCGGATCGTGAGAGAGGGGAGTGGCGCGGTGATCGTGTGCGACGGAGCTCAGAGCGCGCCGCATTTCCCGGTGGCGTTCGACGAGCTCGACGTGGACTTCTTTGCGTTCAGCGGCCACAAGATGCTCGGCCCGATGGGATCGGGAGGACTGATCGGAAGGCGCGCGCTGCTCGAAGCGATGCCGCCCTACCAGACGGGCGGCGACATGATCGAGTTCGTATATGACGACCGCACGACGTGGAACGAGCTTCCCCACAAGTTCGAGGCGGGAACACCGAACGCCGCCGACGCTATTGGGCTCGCTGCGGCGGTCGGCTACCTGGAATCGATCGGCGCCGATCAGATTTTGTCGCATGAGCGTCGGCTGATGGCATCGGCGCAGACGCGGCTTTCGGCCATCGAGGACATCAAAATTTTCGGTCCGGCGGCGGCGGAGCGAAGTGGTGTCATCAGCTTCGTCCTCGGCGACGTGCATCCGCACGATCTGGCGACGATCCTCGATGGGCAGGGCGTGTGCATCCGGGCGGGTCATCACTGCTGCCAGCCGCTGATGCGGCGGCTCGATGTCGCGGCGACGGCTCGCGCGTCGTTCTACGTGTACAACGACGAATCCGACGTGGACGCGCTCATCGGCGGAGTCCTCAAGGCGAAGGAGATTTTCGGTCATGTCGCTGCCTGACAACAGCGCCGAGATCGCGGCGCTTTATCAGGAGCTGATCCTCGATCACTATCGCAAGCCGCGCAACAAGGGGAAGCTCGAGAACCCGGATGCGTACGTCGAGATGCGCAATCCGCTATGCGGGGACGAGTGCGACCTGCAGGTCATCTTCAACGGTGACGCAATCGGCGACGTGAAGTTCTGCGGGCGCGGCTGTTCCATCTCACAGGCGTCGGCGTCGATGATGACGCAGATCGTGAAGGGAAAAAGCATCGCGGAGATCGACGAGATTCGGGCCAGATTCCGCGAGCTCATAATGGGCGACATGAGCGCCGCGAACGACAAGTCGCTCGGCTCACTGCGTGCCCTTTCGGGAGTATCGAAGTTTCCGGCGCGCGTGAAGTGCGCTCTTCTCGCCTGGAATGCGCTGGAGACCGCTCTCGAAGAGAGGAAGTAAAGTGCGCGCGGGATCGGTGGCGGCTCTCCTCACGCTACTGGCCACAGCCGTATCCGCACAAACTCGTCCGCTGGATATTTCGCGCGCGGACTCCGGACAAATCCTTCGCTCCGCCAAGTCGGCGCAGATTCACTTCGAGTCACGGCGGCGGTTTCTCGCGCCTAGCTTCAACGCGGGATCGAAGGGAACGTGCCAGACGATCGGGCGGTTCTGCAGGCGCGCATCCGGGGTTCCATTCGCCCTGATTCCGGAGGAGCCGGGTGGAACGACTCGCGCGCGCGCAGAGCTGCTCGCGATTCTCAAAACGGCGGCGGCGAAAATTCCGGGCGACGGCTGGATAGCGGGTCAGCGAATCCGGTATCTCATCGAGCAGGGCGAAGATTCATCTGCGCGCGAAGCGGCCGCCAGCTGCGCCGCCGAGCGGTGGTGGTGTGACGCGTTGGCAGGGCTCGTGGAGCATTCCTCGAGTCGTTTTGTCGCTGCCGAGCAGTCGTTCGCGCGAGCGCTCCGGGAGATGCCGGAGGCGAAGCGATGCGAGTGGTCGAATCTCTCGGAGCTGCTCGACGGCGATGCGTTGCGCGCCTATGAAAAGCTCGGGTGCGGCGAGCGCGAGGTCGCCAACCGCAGAATCTGGTGGCTGGCGGATCCTCTGTTTTCGACGCCCGGCAATGAGCGTCGCACGGAGCATTTCGCGCGGCACGTTTGGGCCGAGATCGACCGCGGCGGGACGAACGGATTCGGAATGAGCTGGGCGCCGGACATGAAGGAGATGATCGTGCGGTTCGGGTGGGCGGAGAAGTGGACGCAGCGGCCGCCATCAGGATTCAGCGACGGATCGCAGGCTTACGTCGCGCACGAGAGAGAGCCCGATTTCCATTTCCTGCCGTCCATCCGCTTCGACGCGCCGCTGCCGGCGTTCAGCGATACGGCGTGGAAGCTGGAAGAGGAGAACCCGCACGAAGGCTACTCACCGCGCTACGCGGCCGCATTTCTTTCGATTGAACCGCAAATCGCGCGGTTCAGTCGCGGCGACTCGACGCTCCTGGTGGCCGCATTCGACGTGGCGGCTGACACGACCTGGAAGTATGTCGCGGTGAGGCCGGCGCTGATCGTTGCCGCCGACGATACCACGCGCTTTCTCATCGCCCGGTTCGACAGCACGCCAAGGAGATCCGCGTTGTGGCTGACGGCGCCCTCTCGTGAGGCCTTGGTTGGCGTCGAGCTGATGTCGCTCGACGGAAAGATCGAAGGACGCTGGCGCGCCGCGTTTCAACCTCTAGCGGCGGATACAGCGCGCCGCGGGATTTCCGATCTGCTCCTCTTTGATGCCACAGATTCACTTGCTTCGGCGATCGAAGGCGCCATCGAGAGTGCAAATGGAAACAACCTCATCAGACAGAACCGAAAGCTCGGCGTCTACTGGGAGACCTATGGCGAGGGCGCGAGCGACAGCGCGCAAACGGTTTCGCTTATGCTCACGCCTCTTGCGCCCGGCGTCGTTACACGAGTGCTGCGCGCGCTCGGTGTCGGGAAAAGGCTCTCTCCAGTTGACGTTCGCTGGCGGTCAGCCGGACTCGGCGCGACGATTCAGCCGAGATCGGTGCTGCTCGATCTTTCGCAGGTGACTCCCGGACGATACGACTTGCGATTGACAGTCGGTGAGGGATCGGGGGCGAGCACGACTTCAAAACCGGTTGTCATCGAACGCTGACTGGGGCGGATTATTTTCCGGCGCGGCCTTCGGCGTTGAACGGGTGCTCGAAGCTGAGATAGAGAAACACTCCGCGATCGCCGCGGCTCGGGCCGACCCCAATCGGGAAACCGATTCCAGGTACGATCTGCAGCCCTGATTTGAAATTCAGCGCGCCTCGCGCTCCGGGAAGAATTGTCCAGCTGTTGGCAGCGCTTATTTGGTGTGGGCCGACGACCGCATCTTCCCGGCTCCAGATCGTCTCCAGCATCAAATTGAAATTCGGGTGGAGGAGCAGAATTCCGCTTCCGCCGAGTATGTATTTCTTGACGCCGGCCCTGTCGCCTGATTCGCTCCGCGCCGACGGAGTGTAACGGACGCCTGCGTTCCAATGCGTAACCAGCAAGTTGGAGAGGACGACGCTTGCGGGAAGGAACGCCTCGACGCCGGCGGCGCCGTTGCCCGCGCCGTTGCGCCAGCTTCCGGTTGGGAGAGCGAGCGTCAAGCGCGGCGATAGCGCGACCTTCGCTCTGCCGTTTCCCACTGCCTGATAGCGGTAGTTGAGCAGCACATCACCGATTCCCGTCGTGTGTTGCGGCGAGCCGGTGTGCACGAGTGGAAGTGTGTAGCTCAGCTGGTGGGTTATTCCGCCGGCCGGCCATTCCTGGGTGAAATCGTATTCGTACGACTTGCTGGCGCGATCAAAGCTGAGCCCGCTGATGTGCTGCACAATTCCAGCTTCCTGGTTGTACGCTTCTTCAACGATGAAGCTGTTGTCCTGGATGGACGCAGCCTTTGCAGAATCAGCGGGCGCTGTCTGCGCCGGCAGACGAGCTGCGGCAAGCGCAATCGCGGCGATTGAAATGAATTTCATCGAGCTCAGGCGAAGATCATCTTCAATCCGGCGATCACGAGGACCGCGGACAGCAGCTGTCGCAATACAGGAGTAGCCAGCTTCCTGCTGCCGTACTCGGCGCCAATCCATCCGCCGATGACGACCGCAACTCCCCAGATGGGAAGCGCAGCGGGAAGATTTGAAATGCTCGAAAGATGACCGAGCAGTCCCGCGATCGAGTTCACGAGGATGAACGCGGCGGCAACGCCTGACGTCGCCCGAGTTTCAGCCCAGCCCATCATCAGGATGAGCGGACTGAGAAAGATTCCGCCGCCAACGCCTGTCAGACCGGAGAGCAAGCCAATGACAAGCCCGCAGGTGAGCGCGGCAGCGAGGGGCGGAGGATGCACGAGAACCTTCGCCGCTGTTTTCGCTGAGCGGAACATCCACACCGCGGCGTAGAGAAGTGCGATTCCAACGATCGTGTCATACCAGCGCGCGGGCAGCGTCAGCGCGCCGCCGATAAAGGCGGCAGGAATGGATGTGATCGCGAACGGCCAGAAAAGATCGAATGAAAATCGGCCGGCGCGGTAGAATTTGTACGTAGCGACGACGGCGACGAGAATATTGAGCGATAGGGCGGTGGGCCTCATCACCGCCGGCGAGAGACTGAACAGCGCCATCACGGCGATGTAGCCGGACGCCCCGGCGTGGCCCACCGACGAGTACAACATTGCGGCGAGAAGAAACAGCCCCGCCAGCGAGGCGATCGCGAGCGTCGTCATTTCCGTTTGAAACGGGTCAAGGATGTGACTCGTATAGGTGAAATCATACTTTCGCTCCTATATTCAGGCGCGCCAGGAAGCTAAGTAAATGCGCCCGACTCCGCACATGACAATCCCGACGATAGACATCCAGCACGTCACTAAACGATTCGCCGAGCACACGGCGGTCCGTGATCTGTCGCTCCAGGTTCCCGCCGGAATGGTGTACGGACTGCTAGGTCCGAACGGCGCCGGGAAGACGACGACTATTCGAATGATCCTCAACATCATCGCCCCCGACGAGGGGACGGTAAAGATCTTCGGCCAGCCCGCAAGCGACTCCGGAATCACCAACCGCATCGGATATCTCCCCGAGGAACGCGGCCTTTATCGAAAGATGCAGGTGCGACGGATTCTCAAGTTCCTCGCCGAGCTCAAGGGAGTGACCGGGAAAACCGCCGACAAGCGCATTGACGAATGGCTGGAGCGGCTCAGCCTGAAGACAGCCGACAAGGATTGGGGACTCTCGAAAATCGACGAGCTCTCGCGCGGAATGCAGCAGAAGGTTCAGTTCATCGGCACGCTGCTCCACGATCCCGATCTGGTGATCCTCGACGAGCCGTTCAGCGGCCTCGATCCGATCAATGCGCAGGCGCTAAAGGACACCATCGTCGATCTGAAGCGCCGCGGAAAGACTGTCATCTTCAGTACGCACCTAATGGACAACGCCGAACGCCTGTGCGACTCGGTGTGCATCATCGCCCGCGGGGAGAAGGTTCTCGACGGCACGATCACGTCGGTGAAGGAAGTTCACGGGACACGCACCGTCGCTCTCGCGCTGGGCGGCGACGGAATGCGCGCAGTGGAGCCGATTCTCGCCGACAAGTCGCTGGTGCTTCGCGCCGATGACTCGAACAGATACTACGAGATAGAGCTGGTGCCGGGGGCCGATCCGCAGGAGCTGCTGCGGAGAGTGGTCGCGTCCGGCGCAGCGATTCAAAGATTCGAGATGGTGCAGCCGTCGCTGCATCAGATCTTCCTGCAAAAAGTCGGTGCCGACCAGATGGGCATCGAGGAGGGTATGAGCGGTCATGGCTAAGCTTTGGGCAATCATCAAGCGTGAATACCTCGAGCGAGTACGCTCGAAGTGGTTTCTTATCGGTACGTTTCTCGGCCCGGTGTTCTTTGGAGCGATCATCATCGTCCCGTCTTACATCGCGGCGAAGAGCAAGGCGGGAACCGAGGTCAACAACACCGTCATCCTCGACGTGACGCAGACGGGATTTGGAAACCGGCTCGCGGCAGTTATCGCCGGCGGCCCGGCGGGGCTGCCGCCCACCTCTCCGACGGCGGCGTCGGTCGTGGGGCCGAGGCCGATCGTCCGTGTCGTCGCCCCATCGGCGCTGGCGGCCGCCGAGAGCACGGCGACGCACGAGGTGATGAGCCACGCGCACAGCGGGTATCTCGTCGTTGACGCACAAACCGTCGCGGGCGAGTCAGTGCGTTACGCCGGACAAAGCGCGACTTCCATCCCCGACATGGAACGACTGCGCTCGGCAGTGAGAGAAGCCGTTCTCTCGACGAGACTCGAGAGCGCGGGAATCAATGCGTCCCAGACGCGCGACATCACGTTCATTCCGCTCAGCTACAGCGCTGAACGCATCACCGAGAAGGGGCGCGGCGGATCAGGGATGGCGAGCGTCATCTTCGGCTTCGCCATCGGATTCCTCCTCTATATGACCATCATTCTCTACGGCCAGACGGTGATGAGCGGCGTGCTTGAGGAGAAGACGAACCGGGTGGCCGAAGTGGTGATGTCGAGCGTTCCGACGAACACGCTGCTCACGGGCAAGGTGCTCGGCGTCGCGGCCGTTGCGTTGACACAACAGATCCTTTGGGTGCTGACGACGATTGTGATGTTCAAGCTGCGCGCGCCGATTATGGCGAAGCTGGGCGCGTCCGCATCGCCATTCGTGTTCCCCTCGATCTCGCCCACGGCGGCGATCCTACTCTTCGTGTTCTTCGTGCTGGGATTCGTCTTCTACGCTTCTCTTTACGCTGCGGTCGGGTCATCGGTGAACAGCGAGCAGGAAGCGAAGCAGGCGATGACACCAGTGCTGCTCTTCATCATCACCACGGCAGTGTTCATTCAGCCGGTGCTGCTCAATCCGACGGGGACGATGGCGCAGGTACTGTCGCTGCTGCCCTTCTCTTCGCCGATCATCATGCCGATTCGAATGGCGGTGACGGCGGTGGCGCCTTGGGAGCTGGCGGTGAGTCTCGTTGTTCTGGTGCTGGCGTGCTTCGGCGCGATGTGGGTTGCGTCACGCATTTACCGCATAGGGCTGTTGATGTACGGGAAGAAGCCGTCGTTCCGCGAACTTGGGCGGTGGATCTCGTACCCCGGGTAAGTCACAACCCGGCAGAGTCATAACAAAAAAGAGGCGCGTCGAAAGACGTGCCTCTTTTCATTCCGCCGGGACCCGAACGAGCTCTCTCGTCAGAAGTCACTGGTCGTAGTCAAGCGGCCGCGGTCGCTCCGCAATACTTGTCGAATGCCGCCGTAAGATCGTCGGCGATTTCTCCCGCGGTGCGACCCTCGATGTTGTGGCGCTCGAGGAGAAAAACGAGCTTGCCGTCCTTAAGCAGCGCAATCTGCGGAGACGACGGGCCGTAACCAATGAAGTAGCTGCGGGCGCGGTCGACGGCGGCCTTTTCCATTCCCGCGAACACGGTCGTCAGTGAATCCGGCTTCACCGAATGCTGAAGCGCGGCGGCGACGGCGGGGCGCGCATTTCGCGCGGCGCATCCGCAGACGCTGTTCACGACGACGAGTGTGGTGCCCTGTGCGTCGGCGAGCTTCGCATCCACCTCTTCGGGCGTGCGCATCTCGGTGATCCCGATGCTGGTCAGTTCCTGGCGCATCGGCGTTACAAGTCTTTCATCGTACATCTTGGATTCCTCTCGGACGGGTTACGCTTCTGTTCGAAGTATAATCACCTGCGGGTCAGAGCAGGCTTTGCCCTCTGCGTTCCACGAAATCCTGGTCATCGTCACCGGACTCGGGCATCAGTCTCGTTCGCACGAGATGGATGGTCCAGCCGAGGATAAGGGCGAAGAGCGTAACGGTGACGAGCCGCCAGAAAAGCACTCCGAGCGCCATCGGCTGCCAATCCTGGTACTCCGCTCTCACCGTGCCCCACGGCTCGCGGTGAATCGCGATGAGGGCGAGGCTCGTTCCCATTTCCGCCGCCGTCTCGATGACAGCGAAGAGCGCTGCGCGCCACGGCCATTCCCTCACCGGGAAACGCCCCAGGTGCAGAGTCACCATCGTGAGGAGAAAAAGGGCGCCGAGAGCGAGCGACGAGCCGAGGTAGAGGAGACTGTCCACCGGCCCGTGAGTGAGGATAAGGGCGCGGAAGAGGCGGATCAGAACGCCGGTGATGACGGCGAGCTCGACCGGAGAGCGGGCGATTCTCTTGAACGACTCCGGCTCGTCTAGGTCCCAGTCGCCGCGGGCGAACTTTCTTCCCCGCTCGGCGGCTCGGCGGGCGGTCAACATCGAACGGCGACGAGTGACAACTGACGAGTGAATGGGCCGCTGTATTGGAGCAGCACTCGAGAGTTCCCGGAGGCAGTCGACATTACATCACCTCACCCAGTGGCCGATCCTGCTCCAGCGAATGTCGGTGATGAACGGCAGCGGGCGATCCGAGTCGTCGCCGTTGTACGAGTAATAGATGAACAGCGGCCTCCCGCGCACATTCTCGCGGGGAACGAATCCCCAATAGCGGCCGTCCTCGGAGTTGTACCTGTTGTCGCCCATCATAAAGAAATGACGCGCGGGGATCACCAAAGGTCCCCAATCATCGTGCGTCGGCGTCGCGGGAGCGGCCCCGAAGCGGGAAGCCTTCAGACCGAGCGGCTTCTGCCAGTCGAACAGCCAGCTCGATTCGCTGCCGGCGGAGGAATCCACCGGAGGAAGCACGCCGAACCCTTGGCGCTGAGCGATGCCATCGACGTACAGGATTCCCTTCCTCATATAAATCGTATCGCCCGGCTCCCCAACGAGGCGCTTCACCAGCGTCGGCGTGCGGTCTTCGGGATGATCCTGCTGATATGGCGACACGAAAACCACGATGTCGTTGCGCTTCGGGTCGGCGTAGCCCGGGAGGCTCGATTTCGTGAAAGGGATATGAGGACCGTAAACAAGCTTATTGACGAAGAGCCAGTCTCCCACCAGGAGCGATGGGATCATGCTCCCGGAGGGAATCCGGTAGGCTTCTACGAGAAATGCGCGAAGCGCGAGGAACACCAACAGCGCGCCGAGTATCGACTTGATGTTCTCCCACAGCACGACGGCGCGGGCGGATGAAAAAGGGCGCGCCTTTTGAGCGCGCCCTTTTGGTGATGCTTTCGCCAAGGACTTAGGCGTTCTTCAGGTGCTTGTTGACGAGCCGCGTCATCTCGAACATAGAGACCTGGCTCTTTCCACCGAAGATCGGGCGCAGATTTTCGTCGGCGTTGATCATGCGGCGGTTCTTGCTGTCCTGGAGACCCTTACGCTTGATGTAGCCCCAGAGCTTCTTGGTGACTTCGGTGCGCGGGATCGCGTTCGAGCCGACCACGTTGCTGAGCTGCGAGCTCGGAGTCATCGGAGCCATGAAAGCTGCGTTCGGCTTTCTCTTCTTGCCCGACGAGGACTTCTTCTTGGTCGCCTTGCGCGTGGTCTTCTTCGCCTTAGAGGCCGACTTCTTCGACGCCGTCTTTCCCTTCTTAGCCTTCTTCTTTGCGGCCATCTTGTCTCCTGGTGAGTGATCGACGCGGTTCACAGAGTGAAAAACTGTTCCGCCGCGCAGTAAAGTAGAGTGTCAGTATCTGCCGAGCAATAGGGAAGTGCAACTTCCGTCATAGGAGAAACCGGCTTTTCCCATAGGGGAAAGTGGTCAGGAACGGAGAAGCTTCATCATCTTTACATCGTAGGGATCGGGGGAATCGTCATCGTCGGCGATGTCGTAATTCAGCTGCGGCGTCTCGAGAATGAGGGGAATTCCCATAGTGCGGCGGTCGCTCATCAGCCACTCGAACGGTGCCTTTCCGATCTGCCCTTCCCCTATGAGCATATGCCGATCGCGGTTCGATCCAAGTTCTCCCTCGCTGTCGTTCAAATGGAAGAATGACGGTGGTTCGCCCGTCTCGCTTTCGAACTCGTCGAGTATGGCGGAGAGCTGTGCTTTCGACTCGTGGATCGCGTATCCCGAAGCAAAGAGGTGGCAGGTATCGAGACCATATCCGGTGCGCATTCGCAGCGCTTTTGGGACGTGAGAAAGAATTTCTCCCACCTCCTGCGCGGTCTTCCCCATCGTCTTTCCCGCACCGGCAGTGTTCTCCACCAGCAGGCGGGTATCGGAATCGTTCGCCTTGATCGCGGCGGTTATCGCTTTGGCAATCCGCTTGGCGGAATCGGATCTGTCGCTCGTCCCCGCCGAGCCGGGGTGGAAACAAACCGCGCCGACGCCGAGGGTGCTCGAGCGCTCCATTTCCTTGGTGAGTCCGCCGCTGGCACGCGCCCACTTTTCATCGTCGGGGGTGGCGACGCTGAGCACATAGGCGGCGTGCACGACGATGTTCTCCGGCTTGATTTTGGTCTCCTTGAGAGCGGTCTTGAACCGCTCGACCCGCTCGGGTTTGATCGAAGACTTGTCGCCGTAGAATTTCGGGATCGCGGTGAACAGCTGCATCGCAGTCATTCCCGCGTTGCCGG
>JALYYD010000187.1 GCA_030946775.1 Gemmatimonadota bacterium | reverse complement strand
TGACAAATGGGATCCATTTACGCATTCGACTTCCCTCCTCTCGGTTTCAGCCATTTGATGAGGTGTTCGACCACGTCCTGAAAGACCGTCGTGTTCAGCTCGTACGTGATGTGCTGCCCGTCGCGCTCAGCGAGAATCAGCTTGGCGTCCTTGAGAACGGAGAGATGACGCGAGATGGTCGCCCAGCTGGTGGGAAACTTCTCCGCGATCTCCCCGGAGGTGCGCGGGCCCTTCCGGAGGAGTTCCAATATCTCCCGGCGGGTGGGATCGGCGAGGGCGCGAAAAACGTTATTAGTCATTTAGCTAATCAACTAATTAATGGCGACTCGCTTTTTCGTCAAGGGCCTATCAACTATGTGACGCTAAATGAGCTTCGGGGCGGTGTGCGAGTAGCTGACGGCGGTGCCGCAAACCGTCCCGCTCACGGTGATCATCCCGGCCGAGGGGGTGTAGACGGACGTGACATTGACGGCGCAGCTCCCGCTGTCGGTGCCCCGATTCCAGCTGAAGCTTCCGGAGTTCGTAACAGTTTGCGGCCCGACGGGCACCCCCCCAACGACATTCACGATAGCGGTCATTGCGACGCTTGGCGTGCTGGTGATCGTGACGACTCCGCGGCTGGTGCTCAGACCGCACGCCGCGTCGGTCCTCGTTGCGCTAACCGTAAGACTGAGATTCCTCGAAGTTTGATCGGCGGATCCCACGGCCGATCCGGCGACGGAGACGCTGCCGCCCGAAGGACACGCGTGCGTCCCGCTGAAAGTCCGATTGACCGCGATTGCGGAGAAGCTCTGGCCAACGTCCAACGCCGAGACGCTGAAGCTCGGGCTCAACGTGGACAGCCCCATCGCCATCAATGCCTGGGTCGCCATTGCATCGACGCTGTTAGCCAGCTCATTGAGGTCGGTCTTGGTGAGACCGGTTGCGGGCGCGGTGCTGTCGGAGCCGCCGCCGCAAGCGGAGAGAGCACCGACGGCAGCTAAGGTGAGGGCGAATGGGCGGAATTTCATTCTCTGAACTTTTCTCCGGAAACAATCCTGCGCAAGAGCGATGTCCACCATGCCTACTTACTCAGCTTGTTCGCCGCTTCCGTGGCGAAATAAGTCAGAATGACGTCCGCTCCCGCCCGGCGGATGCCGAGCAGCGACTCCATCATCACGCGCTCGCGATCTATCCATCCGCGCTCGGCGGCAGCGCAGATCATCGCGTATTCGCCGCTCACCTGGTACGCCGCCACCGGATATCCCGTCTCCGCCTTCACGCGGGAGACGATGTCGAGATACGGGCCCGCCGGTTTCACCATTATCGCGTCGGCGCCCTCCTGGATGTCGGCGAACACTTCGCGCATCGCCTCTTCGGCGTTACCCGGATCCATCTGATAGCCACGGCGGTCGCCGCTCCTGGGCGTCGACTCCGCCGCCTCGCGAAATGGTCCGTAATACGCCGACGCGTATTTCGCGGCGTAGCTGAGTATCGCGGTGGATGAGAATCCGTCGTCGTCGAGCGCGCGGCGAATCGCCTGCACCCTTCCATCCATCATATCGCTCGGGGCGACTATGTCGGCACCGGCGCGCGCGTGCGATAGCGCCGATCTCGCGAGCAGATCGAGCGTGGCGTCGTTGTCCACGTCGCCGTCGCGGAGAATTCCGCAGTGGCCGTGGTCGGTGTATTCGCACATGCAGACGTCGGTGATGACGACGAGCTCAGGCAAATGCTCCTTCAGCGCGCGCACCCCCTCCTGCACCGCACCCTTGTCGTTCCAGCCCTCCGATCCTGTCGCGTCCTTCGACTCCGGAATGCCGAACAGAATTATTCCGCCAACGCCCGCCTTCGCCGCCGCTTCGGCGTCTTTCAGCATCTCGTCCACGGACGTCTGTGAAACACCCGGCATTGACCCGACTGGACGGCGGACATTCTTTCCGTCGCGCACGAATACCGGAAGAACTAGCTGGGACGGGGCGAGAATCGTCTCACGAACGAGATTCCGGAGCGCCGCGGTGCGGCGAAGGCGGCGAGGGCGATACTGCGGAAAGGTGGACACGTCTTATTCCGGTTGTGGTGCGATCGTGGACTGCGATTCTCTAAGTGCGGCGACGAGCGTGCTGCCGCCGCGTGAGCGAATGTCGTCGGCGAGCGACTCGCCAGCCGCCTCGGGACGGGCACGATCAACCTCCGCCTCTCCGCGAAGAACCTGGTGCCCCGAAACGTCGGCAAGCATTCCGTATAGTATGAGCTTCCCGTCGCGCTCGATCGCCAGCGCGCCGATCGGAACCTGGCAGCCGCCCTCGAGCGCCGCCAAAAAAGCCCGTTCGGCGCGGGTCGCGATCGAGGTCGGCGCGTGATCGAGTGACGACACAAGCTGCCGCATCCGTGCGTCCTCGCTCCGGATCTGAATCGCGATCGCTCCCTGCCCCGCGGCGGGAAGCCATTCCGGCGCGTCGAGATACTTCTTGATCCGGTTCCGCGCATCGAGACGGATGAGACCTGCGGCGGCGAGAATCGCGGCGTGAACACGTCCCTCATCGAGTTTCTTCAGCCGAGTTGGCACGTTGCCGCGGAGCTCGACAACTTCGAGATCGGAGCGCAGCGCGAGGAGCTGCGCGCGTCTTCTCAAAGACGATGTTCCGACACGCGATCCCGCGGGAAGATCATCGAGCCCTTCGGCTTCGATCCCCTTATTGACGACGACGGCATCGCGCGGGTCCTCACGCTCGAGCTGCGCCGCGATCTCGAGGCCGTACGGCATCTCCGTCGGCAGATCCTTCAGGGAGTGGACGCAGCAGTCCACCTTTCCCTTCTGCAGCGCCGTCTCCAGCTCGCGCGTGAACAATCCCTTGGCGCCGATCTCCGTCAGCGGCTGGTCGAGCTTCCTGTCGCCCACAGTCTTGAACGTGATCAACTCGGCGGCAACTCCGCGCGAATGAAATGCCTCGGCAACGAGCCGCGCCTGCCGCAGCGCGAGATCGGACGCGCGGGTGGCGATGAGCACTACCGACGTGTCGCGCTCCTTCTTAGGCGCCATCTACAACCGCCTCCACCAATCCTTCGATCGTAGATACCTTCGCTTCGATCTTGATCTCGATTCGAGCATCGCGAAGTGCCTCGCTCGTCTGCGGGCCGATGGATGCGGCGGGAAGCCGCTGCGCGATCTCAGCGCCGACCGCGTCCACGAACGCGCGCACTCCCGACGCCGAGGTGAAGGTGACGATGTCAACTTCGCCCGCTTCGATGCGCTTCACGAGCCTCGCGCTCCCCGTTCCATCGCTCGTCGAGCGATAGAGCGGAATGACGTTCACGTCTGCGCCCATCTCGATGAGACCGTCGGGGAGAACGTCGCGCGCGCCTTCGGCGGTGATATAGAGAACGTTCGAGTCGGTGACGTCATCGCGCTCCGACAGCTTCGACAGCAAACCTTCGGCGACGAACCGCTCCGGAATCACGTCCACGGCGATTCCCCGCTCGAGCAATGCCGCCGCAGTCGCCGGCCCGACGGCGGCGATCTTGATTCCCGCCAGACTTCGCCCGTCGCGGCCCGAAGTGAGAAGATTCTCCCAGAACAACTCGACGCCATTCCGGCTCGTGAACATCAGCCAGTCGTAGCTGGAAAGATCAGCGAGTATTTCTCGCAGCGGGGCGCCATCGAGGCGCGCGATCCTCGTCGCCGGCATCTCTATCACCTCGGCGCCGAGCTCGGCGAGCTTCTCGGTGAGCGACGAGGCCTGCTGCGTCGCGCGCGTGACGACTATGCGCTTTCCGAACAGCGGGCGCTTCTCGAACCACGCGATCTCGTCGCGAAGAACAACAGACCATCCGATGACGGTGATCACCGGCGCGGACAAGCCCGCCTCACCGGCTTTAGCGGAGATCGTTTCGAGAGTGGCCACGACCGTCTTTTGTTTCGATCGCGTTCCCCATTGAATCGCGGCGGCGGGAATGTCCTTCGACATTCCCCCCGCGATGAGTGCGGCGGCGATAGCCGGAAGATTTTTTACTCCCATATATAGAACGATCGTGCTCCCCGAATGCGCGAGCGCTGCCCAATTCGTCTGCGTCGTGCTCTTGTTGGGGTCTTCGCTTCCCGTCACGAACGTCACCGATGTCGAGAGACCGCGGTGGGTCACCGGAATTCCCGCGTAAGCGGCGGCGGCGATTCCCGCCGTCACACCGGGGACAATTTCGAAATCGATCGTAGCGTCGTTGCACGCCTGCGCTTCCTCGCTGCCGCGCCCGAAAACGAGCGGGTCGCCGCCTTTCAGACGCACGACTCTCTTGCCGCCGCGCGCGAGCTCGACGATGAGCGCATTGATGTCTTCCTGCGCAACCGACTTCGTGTCGCCGCCGCGCTTGCCGACGAAGTACAGCTCGGGAATTCCCGTTTCCTTCGCCATCGCGGGAATTAGCGCCGGATTCACCAGCGCGTCGTATACGATTGCATCCGCCGAATCGATGAGCGCTTTTCCGCGCACTGTAATCAATCCCGGATCACCCGGGCCAGCACCGACGAGAAAAACCTTTCCGCCGGGAACGATCTCTCTCTCCGCGCCCTTCGGCAGCGCCAGACTGTCAATCAGCTCACTCGTCATCAGTCGCTCTTCGCAGTTCCGTCACTCGTCGTCGTTCCGCATCGCGCGCGGGTCGCATCCAACCCGCCGGCACCACGATGCGTATTCGACGGGTGAAATCTCCGACGGCTTGATCTCACTCCGGCCGCCCCAGAACACGTTCGTATAAAGAATTGGTATTCCCGCTTCGCGAATGTGCTCGTCAATGAGGAACTTGTGCTCGAGCACTACTTCCTTGTCGGTGCCGTGCGCGACCGCCATGATGTTCACGTTCCCGAACTCGGGGCCGGCGTCGCGCCAGTACGCGTGAGTGATGATGTGGTGCCGGCCGACTTCCTTTCCCGCCTCGATCTCCGATCCTTCGGGAACGCGCCAATGGAAGAGCGCGTTGTATCGTGTGACCCGCGTTCCAGCGCTGGACGGTTTGACGTGCTCCAGGAATGTAGAGAAGCGGCCGATAACACCGCGCGCGTTCAGCGACTGTGCGACTCGCATGAACTCGTCGAGCGACTCGCCGGCGTCGCGGGCGCGCTTGCGCCACGGGTCGGCGTGGATTTCGTCAATCGCGAACTCGCGCTTGAGCGCGGTGAGAACGCGCCAGTCAAGCTCCCCCAGCTCGACGAGATTGACACCGATCACGCGTCCCTCTTCTTCGCTGCGGCTCCCGGGCTCGATCCCCTTGCGGCGGACGTGCCCGACACCGAGTGCGAAAAGACGCTTGGCGGGCATGATCTTGTAGCTGCGCGCGCCCACCTGCTCGGCGAGAAAGTCGCAGTGCTTCACCATCGAATAGCCCTGCGGAACCTTGAGCGTAGTCCACAGCCGGTACTCCGAGCCCGGTGTGTCGCCGTCGGTCGAGCGGATGACGACGTGACCGGAGAAGGGATCGTCCTTCGCCATATACGTAAATGCGAAGTCGAGACAATCCTTCGGCACCTTCCACGCGACCAGCGCGCCGGGGGCGAGATTCGTCGCCATCAGCGTTTGACGGATGCGCCTGATGACTCGCGCAGAAAGCATCGCCTTCAGGCGCTGCATCACCACGTCCTCCGGAACGCCGGACAGCGACGCGATCTCGGCGAACGGCTCCCTCACGAACCCCTCAATCCGGTCCTCTGAAACGGCGAGGATCTGTGCGTTGACCGGGTCGGTGATCTCGGTGGGAACTACTTCCAACGAATCCGCGCTCATCCGCCGCCTACTTTCGTAACCGCGACCGGCGGCTGAACAGGCTCATCCCGTAAAGCAGATAGATGACGATCGCGATGGCGTACGCGGCGTGGTAGTATCCGGCGTTGTCAGGCATCGGCTGCGGCCTCGGCGAGATCGCGTTCCACGGCGAGACTATATCGCGCACGGAGGAAGGCGGCGTAAAGAAGAGTGAACGACAGGAACGACATCAGCAGTGTCGTCAGCATCTCGCCGGGAAGCGAAGGCGCGCTCGGCTTCATCACGATCGGCATCGG
>JALYYD010000181.1 GCA_030946775.1 Gemmatimonadota bacterium | reverse complement strand
TCGCCGGCGCGCGTCGGTCGGGATGCAGCCTGCGATGAGTCCCGCGCCTTCCGTCATCGCGGAAGCTGCTTGTTTCGCTGCCACCGAACTGCGAAATTCGTTGGATTCAAGCGAAAAAAAGACGCCCCAAGTGGGACGCCTTTTCTTTTCCTGCCAGGTGATACCGGAACTACGAAGGCAACGGCGCGCCGGAGTTCTCGTTGAGGTAGTTCGGGCGGAAGACGCCGCATACGATGCCGAGTACTCCAAAGTCCATCGCCGGAGTGATCTCGATTTCGCGGTCGGCCGGATTGGCCGGCTCGAGCACTACGGTGTTGCCGCGAGTGCGGTAGGTCTTCACCGTACCCTCATCCGCGATGCGGGCGGCGATGATGTCGCCGTCCTTAGGGCTATTGGATGGATTGACCATCACATAGTCGCCGTCGAGAATTGCACGGCCGATCATGCTGTCGCCCTTTACGCGCAGAAAAAAAGAAGATTCCGATGGAACGAAGCGCCGGTCCATCGTGATGAATCCTTGACGATGCTCGGGCAGGAGGGAGGGCTCACCGGCGTGAATCTTCCCGTAATAGGGCAGTGGCTGCGTCTTTATTGCCCCCGCAAAACCGAGGAGGGTCACTCCGCGTGAACGCGCGGGATCCCGCTCGATATACCCCTTTCGCGCGAGCGATTGAAGCAAATCCGAAACTGTCTTCGTTGATTTTATTTTGAACTGCTTACCAATGTCGCGAATGCTCGGCTGGTACGTCTTCTCGGCGGTGAAGTCGAGTAGATACTGATATACCGAGCTCTCGAGCTTTGTTAACTGCTCGGCCATAAAAACTGCTCCTGAAAGGCGAGAAACCCGCTGTTTCGTGCCGCGAGTCCCTGAACACTTGGTAATTTGCGTACGGCATTGGACGTGGTCAACTGTTTTTCTCGAACACTACGCCAAGTGCGCGATGGCCGATTCCAGGCGGTGGAGGGCCAAAGTACGCCCCATAACCATCAGCATCTCAAAGATTCCTGGGCTCACGGTGATGCCAGTGAGGGCGACCCGGAGTGGCTGAAAGATCTTGCCGGCCGCCAAGCCGCGGCTTTCGGCGAGCGTTCGAAGGGCGGCTTCGAGCGATTCCGCATCCCAATCCGAAGTGGCAAGCGCATCACGCGTCGCCTGCAGAATCGAGCCCGCCTCGGCCGGATCCTTCCAGTACTTAGCGACCGCCTCCGCGTCGTATTCGATTTCGGCGACGAAATACGGCCGGGCCTGGCGAACGATGTCGTCCGTCGTGCGCGCTCTCACACGGAGAAGGTCGAGGAGCGACAGATACCAGTCGCGCCTCCCGGCCAGCGTCGCCTCGTCGGCGAGACCGGCGGAAATCACGAGCGGTGTCACACGGGGCTCCAGCTCGGCCAGCGGGATCATCGAAAGGTGCTGTCCGTTCATCCACTCCAGCTTCTTCGGGTCGAAGATGGCGGCCTTTTTCTGAAGACCGCTGACCGAGAACAGCTCGACCATCTCCTGCAGCGTCATCACTTCGCGGTCGCCGCCGGGCGACCAGCCGAGGAGCGCGAGAAAGTTGAGCATCGCGCCGGGCAGGAGGCCGAGGTGCTGATAATCGCCGACAGCGGTTGCGCCGTGCCGTTTGCTCAGCTTCTTCCCGTCGATGCCGTGAATCATCGGCAGGTGGGCGAACTTCGGCAGCTCGGTGCCGAGCGCGCGATAGATGAGGATCTGCTTCGGAGTGTTGGAGATGTGGTCGTCGCCTCGCATCACGACGTTCACGCGCATCGCGATGTCGTCGGAAACGACGGCGAGATTGTAGATCGGCGTTCCGTCGGAGCGGAGGATTACGAAATCGTCGACGTCCTTGCCGGGGATGGTGATGGTTTCGTGCACGAGATCATCCCAGGAGATGTCACCCTCGGGTACGCGGACGCGAACGACGTGCGGCTCTCCGGTGGCGACGCGCGTTGCGACTTCGTCGGGGGAGAGCCTGTCACAGCGGCGGTCGTACTTGAACGATTCCTTGCGCGACTCCGCTTCCTTGCGGCGCTCGTCGAGCTGGGCTGCAGTGCAGAAGCAGCGATAGGCAGCGCCGGCGTCGAGCAGTCTCTGCGCGTCAGCCTGATGGCGAGCGAGATTCGCGCCCTGATGTACGACTTCTTCATCCCAATTGAGGCCGAGCCACTCCAAGCCTTCAAAGATGGCGCGCGTGCTTTCGTCGGTGCTGCGCGCCTTGTCGGTGTCCTCGATGCGGAGGAGGAATACTCCGCCGAAATGTTTGGCGTAGAGCCAGTTGAAGAGCGCGGTGCGCGCGCCCCCGACGTGGAGATAGCCTGTGGGCGATGGGGCGAAGCGGAGACGGGGCTTGATTGCGACGGAATCGTTGGGCATCGGCTTGAAGTTACGTCAAGAAAAAACGGGTCGCAGGATGTTCTCTGCGAACCCGTCTTAGCGGAGAGAGA
>JALYYD010000165.1 GCA_030946775.1 Gemmatimonadota bacterium | reverse complement strand
GATGATGCGCGCGAAGCCTGTGACGCGATGACAAAAGCGTACCCAAGCGACCGTCAGGTTCGCGAAACCTGCCCGGCGGTGGCCTCGAAGACGGTGACCTCGACCCCGGCCAAGTAGGGGTCGTGCGAGTCGGCGTCTATGGCGGCTCGTTCGATCCACCGCACGCCGGCCACCTGATTCTCGCGGCCGACGCTCTCCGCAATCTCAGTCTTGACCACCTTATTTTCGTGCCCGCTGCGACTCAGCCATTCAAAACGGACAAGAATGGCGGGGCGCCACCTGAAGCGCGGTTGGAGATGGTCCGGCTGGCGACCAGTGGGCAAAAATCGTTCAGCGTGGAAGCCCTCGAAGTGGACCGCGGGGGGTTATCTTACACCGTTGACACCCTCGAAGAGCTCTCCCGGCGGAATGCCGGAGCGGAGCTCTTTCTGATAGTCGGCGAGGACGCGGCTCGGGAGCTCGACAGTTGGAAGGACCCGGCGCGAATCCGCGAGCTCGCGACGGTGGCAGTGCTGAGGCGTCACCCCAAAGGAGCGTCAAGTCCGCTTCCCGATGGGTTCGTCGAGGCGAGCGGGCGGCTGGTGGATCTCTCGTCAACCGAGATCCGCGAGCGGGTGAAGGCGGGGAATTCTATCCGTGGCTTCGTCACCGAGGCCGTGGAACACTACATAGAGGCGAACGCGCTCTATCGCTGAGCGGTCGGCGCGGTCACAAAGGACGAGAATGCTAGCTGGACTCATCAAAGGCGTATTCGGTACCCGTCACGATCGCGAGCGGAAGGCGATTCAGCCGATCGTGGACGAGATCAACGAGCACTATGCCCGCCTTCAGACGATCTCCGAAGAGGAGCTGCGAGCTCAGACCGAGCGATTCCGCGAGCGCATCCGCGAAGCCAATGGCGAGATCGAAGTACGCATCGCAGCGCTTCGCGAGAAGAAAAAAATCACCTCGGACCCCGCCGAACGCGACGCGATCGACGAAGAGCTGATCGGTGTCGACGGGCAGGGCGGGCTGGAAGCCGAGCTGCGCTCCGCGACCGCCGACGTTCTCGACGAGATTCTCCCCGAAGCGTTCGCGACTGTCCGCGAAGCCTGCCGGAGACTGCTCGGAACGACGGTGAAGGTCACCGGGCACGACACCGAGTGGAACATGGTTCCATACGACGTGCAGCTGATGGGCGGAATCCAGCTCCACAACGGACGCATCGCTGAAATGGCCACCGGTGAGGGAAAGACCCTCGTCGCGACACTTCCTCTGTACCTGAACGCGCTGCCTGGAAAGGGCTCGCACCTCGTCACCGTCAACTCGTATCTCGCCCGCCGCGATTCGGAGTGGATGGGCCACGTCTATCGCTACCTCGGCCTTAGCGTCGGCTGCATAGACGAAGCGGAGCCGGGCACACAGCAACGCCGCGCGATGTACGAGTGCGACATCACGTACGGCACCAACAACGAGTTCGGGTTCGACTACCTGCGCGACAACATGGTCGTCGAGCTGACTCAGCGAGTGCAACGCCCGCACAACTTCGCGATCGTGGACGAAGTTGACTCGGTGCTCATCGACGAAGCGCGGACCCCGCTCATCATCTCCGGCCCCGTCGGCAACGAGACCGACGCCGAATACGCGCTTCACAATGCCGCCGTCGCGCGGCTGGTGCGGCGGCAGAGCGATCTCGTGAATTCGCTTGTCGCCGCGGGAGAGAAAGCGCTCGAGTCGGGCGACGACAACGAAGCGGCGCTCCAGCTGTACAAGGCGCAGATGGGCGGGCCGAAGAACAAGCGTCTGCTCAAGATGATGCAGGAGACGGGAGCGAAGCAGCTCGTCCAGAAGATGGAGCTCAAACACCTTTCCGACCGCCGGCTCCCGCCCAACAAGCAGGAATACCGCGACATCGAGGAGGATCTTCTCTTCGTGCTCGACGAGAAGGGGCACACCGTGCATCTCACCGATGCCGGCGTGGACTACCTCTCGCCGGAGAACCACGACGAGTTCATTCTCCCCGACATCTCGCAGGAAGTCCATCACATCGATCACGATCCGGAAATGACTCCGGAGCAGAAGCTCACCGCGCGCAACGAGATCAATCGCGAGTACGCGGCGAAGAGCGAGAAGCTCAACATCGTGCATCAGCTGCTGCGCGCGCACGCCCTCTATGAAGCGGACGTGAACTACGTCATTCAGGAAGGGCAGGTGCTGATCGTGGACGAATTCACCGGCCGCACGATGCCCGGTCGCCGGTGGTCGGAAGGGCTGCACCAGGCCGTGGAGGCGAAGGAGGGCGTTCAGGTGAAGGGCGAAACTCAGACCCTCGCCACGATCACCATCCAGAATTATTTCCGCCTCTACGACAAGCTCTCCGGCATGACCGGAACCGCCGAGACCGAAGAGACGGAGTTCCACGAGATCTACAAGCTGAGCGTGTCGGTGATTCCGACCAACCGCGACGTCATCCGCGACGACCGGCAGGATCTCGTTTACAAGACGAGGCGCGAGAAGTACAACGCCATCCTCGAGGAGACGCAGCGCCTTCACGGGCTCGGGTATCCGGTGCTCGTCGGAACGGTGAACGTTGACGTTTCCGAAACGCTGTCGCGTTTGTTCAAGCGCGCGGGGATCCCGCACAACGTGCTCAACGCCAAGTACCACCAGCGTGAAGCGGAGATCGTCGCCGGCGCTGGACAGAAGGGTGCGGTGACGATCGCGACGAACATGGCCGGCCGCGGAACGGACATCAAGCTCGGACCCGGTGTGCTCGAATCGCTGCCCTCGCGGCGCAAGGACGCCGAGAATCAGGAAGTGGACGTCGTCGAGACCGGCGGTCTTCACATCATCGGATCGGAGCGCCACGAATCGCGGCGCATCGACAGGCAGCTGCGCGGAAGAGCGGGACGGCAG
>JALYYD010000157.1 GCA_030946775.1 Gemmatimonadota bacterium | reverse complement strand
GTACACGACTTCGTTTCGTGAGACGATTCCCTCGACGATCAAGCGCGTCTTCGCCATCCGCTTGCGCGACTTCGGCGAAAGCTGCACGCGCCGCCTCGCGACCGCGACGGAGTGGACGTCGGCGATCGTGAGCGAGCTGCCGTCAATTGTAAGGTCGTCGCCGCTCACGTCAGTCAGCGATCAGCGGCTTGCCGGGCGATACGTCTGCTTGTCATAGGGGAATCTTAGATCAGGCTCGGCGTTTAGGGAAATCGAGAAGTTGAAAGCGAAGTTCCCGTTGGGAGCCTGGGTGAAGGCGAATATCGCCCTCCAGTCGTGAAGCTCCCGCTGCAGCGAGACCTGCTGGCTGGCGAACTGTCGGGCGCTGACGTCGTACGTCGTTCCCCACTGCGCCGCCCACTTCGGCGTGATGTGAAAGCTCATCTGCGACTGAAGCGCCTCGCGCGTCGGGATGCGGATGAACGGCGAGCCGGCGGTCGTCCGGGTCAGCGGAGTCGTCCCGGACGTGAGCAGCGTCGCTTCGGTGAGGCACTGTTGATAGTTCAGCGCGTTGGCGATGAACGGGGCGCAGACGCTGCCGGGATCCTGATTGACGATGATGCCGTTCCCCGTCGGTGGGCGCTGCCGGCTGGAGGTAAACGTGAACTGCGCCTGCCACTGCTCGGTCGTCGGCATGGAGTACTGGCGATTGCGCGCGGCGCTCCCCGCGACGGGCGTGGAAGCGACGCGATTCGCCAGCGCATCATCGGGATTCTGATCGAGCCGCTCAATCTGCGGAGTCCCTTCCGGCACCGCGCGCCCAAAGACGCGGTTGATCGCGCCGATCAATCCCGACTGTCCATTGAGCGTAAAAGAAGCGCCGATGTCGGTTCGGAAAGGCTTGAACCTGGCGCTGTCGCTGAGGACGTTCCCCTCGTAAAGCGAATACCGAACGTTGCCGCGGAATCCGGGTAGCAGATCAGTCGTGAAATCGGTATTGAAGTCGTCGGTGGTGAACCCCGAGTGGTGCGCCCTGGCGCGCTCGAAGTCGTACGAGAGCCGGCTGAAGTTCATCGCCAGAAGCTTGATCTTCGTGTCTTCAGTTGCCGTTTTCGATGTGTCGTTGCTGCGCAGCTTGGCCTCGAACACCTGCGAGACGTTCAGCGTGAGCTGGTTCTGGGCGAGACTGCCGAGGTAGCTCACCGGCGAGATGTTGAGCGCCTTCAGGTATTCCGCCGGAACGGTGGCGTGCGGCGCCACGCTCCAGCTGAGCGTTGGTGTAACCGAATGCCTGATTCGCGTTATCGGACCGAACCCGGGAAAGAGCGCAAAGAACGTCGGTGTTATTCCGAGCCCGCCGGAAATGCGTTTGGTCTGATGAACGAATTTCCCGCCGCTCTGCTCCGTGCGCAGCCAGAAACCGTGACCGTCAACGTTGTTGAACGATATGGACGGCGAAAGATTGAATGACCCCTGAAGCAGGCTGGGCAGCCTGAATCCAGTCTGCCAATCGTACTCGGTGCTGAACGTCCGCGCGAAGACGCGGGTCGTTTGCTTCGCGGTGTCGACCGGATCTACGATCACGATCGAGGCGGGCGCTCGATAATCCTGATCTTGGTACGTGAATGAATTCGTCCAGTCCCAACCGGCGATCTTCAGCGGACTCTGCAGCGACCAGGCCGTATTCCGGACGCTGCGCTTCAGCTTGACGCTGTCCGCCACGCCATTCGGATTGGTGACGTAACGGAATGCGAATTCGCCCGCCTGGTCGATGTTGAAGTGCTGCGCATTGCTGAAGCTGAAGGACGGCGTCCAGTCGAGCCACTTCGTCGGCGAGAAAGTTAGCTGCTGAATGCTGATATTCGGAAAGTTCTGAGACACCTCGCTGCGCCCGGAGTACTGCGTGCGGTCACCGCCGACGGATAGGGGCAGCTTGAACAGCACGGTCGAGTACGCCGCCTGCGAAACGATCGACGCGAGCACCTGGCGCGGGTCGAAGGTCGTCCGCCGCTGCACCGATGTGTTCGTCATGTAATTGACGGACGTCGTCAGGTGAGTGACCTGCGAAAAATCCTGCTGATGCGCCCACGACAATGCAGTGTTCGACGTTCCGTCCCGCTGTCCGAGGTGCGACAGCGCGAGACGGCCGGTGACGAAACGGTCGAGCCAGCGGTAGCGCCACTCGCCATTGAGGCGCACCCACCCCGGATCGCCGTCACTGGGGCGCGATCCGCTTCGCCAGTCCATCCACGCCTGAGCGTCCATATACTCGTTAATGGCGAAGTAGTAGCCGAGGTTCTCCGCGTGGCGCCTGTACGTCGGGCTGTTCCGGAACAGCTCGCTCACGCCAAACCGCGGAGTGAGAATTCCGCTGCGGCGACCGGAACGCATGTCCTGGAACATGAACGGGAGGTACAAGATCGGAACATCGGAGATGTACAGAACCGCCGGCCGGGCGACGAGGATGTTCTTCGAGACCATCTTGATCTCGGCGGCCTTGAAGTAGTAATCCGGAATCGAGTCGTCGCAGCTGGTGATGATTCCGTTCTTGGCGTAGAAAGCGGTAGCCTTCGCCTTCGATGTGTCGCCGACGAACGTCGCTTCCGCGCCGCGTATGTACCACTTCTCCCCACTCTCGATGGCGGTGCTGATGTTGGTGACCGTGCCGCGATGCGACTCGACGTTATAGGCGATTCGCCCGCGTGACGTCACGTCGTCGGCGCCTTGATTCGGATCGCGCAGCACCAGGCTGTCGCCGTACGCGACGACGATCTTCGTCGAGTCGCTGTAAACGATCGTGTCGCCGACGATGATCGCTCCTTCGCGCGACACTCCGGCTCGCCGGCCGATAATCGTGATTCCCTTCGTCGCTGCGTTGAAAGTGACCTTGTCGCCCTGATACCGCGTGGCGTTGTAATCCTTCCGGTTGAGCAGCGCCGTCATCACCGAATCCTCCTTCTCCCACTTCAGCAGCTCTTTCACCTTCGACGAGTCGCGGTTGAGAGAATCGGGCTTCGCCGACGGCTTGATCGAATCGACCCTCACCGAATCGTGAACCGACGGCGCGCGCGCGGGGAGCGGAACCGCCTGTGCACGCGCGAGTCTCGCCGTGCAAACGGTCATTGCCGCAATCAACAGCGCGCGCACCAACTTCACGCGACGGCCTCTTCCATCTCCGCTTCCGCCGCCGCCTTGCGCTTGAGTCGCTTTCTGAACGCGATGTGCGATACGACTACGCTCAGCTCGAAGAGCAGGTACAGCGGAATCGCCAGCGCCATCAGCGAGTAAGGGTCTCCCCCGGGAGTGATGAACGCCGCGGCAATGAGGCAGATGACAATCGCGTGGCGCCTGTACTTGTGCAGGAAGGCCGGAGTGACGAGCCCGAGGGCGGTGAGAAAAAGAACGGCGATCGGAACTTCGAAGACGACGCCCGACGCGAGACACATCGCTATGGCAAAGTCGAAATACTCGGTCGCCGAAATCATCGGCGTCAGGGCCGTGGACTCAATGCTCATCAGAAAGCCGAGCGTCAGCGGCAGCACGATGAAATACGCCAGCGCGATTCCCGCGAGGAACAGCACGACCATCCCGATCAGAACCGGGATGACAACTTTCTTCTCGTGCGGGTACAGCGCCGGAGACATGAACTTCCAGAGCTGTATCACGATCACCGGCGAGGCGAGAATGATCCCCAGCACCAGACTCGCATTCAACAGAATCGAGAACGACGTGCCCGGGTGCGTATAGATCAGATTGTGCCCGTTCAGATACGGCAGTATCGGGCGCTCGAGCAGACGGATTATGTCCAGCTTGGAAAGCAGCACGAACGCCGCGATTACCCCGAGCACTACCGCTGCCGCCATCCAGAAGAGCCGCTGCCTCAGCTCCTCGAGATGGTCGAGAAAGGGCATCTCAAAGTTCGAACCGCTCACCTCACCACCATTCCTATCGGGCGCCGCCGAGCCGTTCCTGGGCGAGTGATGCCTCGGGAGAACGCGGGAAACGGCGGCGAATATCCTCGAACAGTTTGCGCGCTTCGGCCTGGCGCCCCAGCGACTGCAGTATCAGAGCGCGCTTGTACAGCGCCGACGGCGCGCGCGAAGAGTCCGGAAATCGCGACGTCAGATCCCCGTACGTGGAATCCGCCGCATTCAGATTGTTCTCGGCCCGGTAGCTCTGCGCAATTTCGTAGATCGCGTCAGGCGCGAGGTCCGAAGTCGGAAAGCGCGACAGCAGATCGTTAAGCGCGCTCCGCCCAGCGGTGTAGCTGCGCTTGATCATCTGGTCGCGCCCGAGCTGAAGGAGCTGCGCGGGGCCAGGACCTGTCGGCGCGGAAGAGTCGGACGTAACTGTCGGCGCGCGCTCCTCGAGCGTGGCGCGGATCTCCTTCATCCGCTGCTCGCTCTGTCCGGTTATATCCTGCAGACGCGCAATGTCCTGTCTCAGCCCGGATAACTCTGATGCACTCAGCGTCAGTCGGGAGTTGAGCGAATGAATGGAATCGGCGATCGCCGCGATGGCGCGGCCGATCGAGGCCAGCTGTGCGGACTGCGCCCGCTGGACTGAATCCGACACCGCCTCGTGGCGATGCACGCCACCGACGTCGGTGCGAAGCGCCTCGAAATCGCTCTTCGAAGCGAAGCAGCCCTGCGATGCGAGCGCGACGAGCACCACTGCGGCCAGCCGCTTCGTCATTTGCCGACGACGGCCGGAGTTTGACGCCCGAGCAGCGGTGACCACGAGGCGAGCCGAGCCCCTGGACTGTGCGTCAGCTGGCGAAACCTGCCGGACTCCGAATCGAGTACCCATAGCTGCTTGTCTCCCCCGCGTGTCGAAGTCAGAACGATGTGTCTTGCATCCGGAGCCCACGATGGATCTTCATTTTCGCCGTCAACTGTAAGCTGCCTCGGAACCCGGTTGCGCACGTCGATCATCCACACCTGGAATCCGCCCGAAGCGCGCTGCTGATACGCGATGAGGCGTCCGTCCGGAGACCAGTCCGGGCTCGACGTGTAATTCGGCACCCGCATGTCGTATCCGGTGAGGAGGTTCATGTCGGTGCCGTCGGCATCCATAATATACACCTGGGGAGTGCCCCCTCTCCCCGAGATGAATGCGATCTGCCTTCCGTCGGGACTGAAGCTCGGCGAGTTGTTGTCGGTGCCGTTTCCGACCGTGAGCCGCTGGGAGTACCCGGCGCGGTCGACCTGAACCAGGTCGGAGCCGGTATCGCTGCCACGCGAGTAAACGATCGAGTTCCCGTCTGGGGTGAACACGGGAGTGATGTTGAGCCCCGGCTTAACCGATGAAATTCTGGTAATTGTCCCGTTCGCGAGCTCGGCCTCGAAAATCTGGGTTCCGTTGTTGCCGAGCACGCAGTAGACGAGGCGCGTTCCGTCGAACGACCACGACGGCGACAGGCTGCCGCTGCCGGCGCGGATCGTCCGCGTCATCGCGCCATCGCTGTCCACCAACTTGATCGCTCCATTGTGGACGAACGCGATCCTGCTCTGCGCCTCTCCGCGAATGCCGAGCAGCCAGCGCTCGATCTCGTCCGAGATTCCGTGCACGGCGAAGCGCCACTCGCCCTGGCGCATCAGCGAGGGAAGATAGAAATCGGCCATCCCGATTCTCTTCTTCGCGCCGACATCGTACACGCTGATCTGAACGCCCGCCTTCGACGGCACGCCCATTATCAGGATGTTGGCGCCGAACTTGGACATCAGCGCGAAGTTGATTTTCCTGTCCGCGCCTGGGGTGAGCGCCCTGACCGTCATCGAGTCGAGCGCGATCACGTCCATCCTGTCGCTGTAATCGAGATCGCGCGCGATGATGGTGCGGATCGAATCGCCGCCAAGCTTCTCGATCGGAAGCACGATGACGCCGGGCCGGGATCCCGGGCCGTAGTTGAGGCCGATGCGCACGCCCTGGCGGGGTTGCACGCGCGAGGAATCCTGCGCTTGAAGCGACGGACCGAGGTGAGTGACGAGAAGCGCAGCCACTGGCAGCCAGCGGGTCATCTCAGGAAATCCGGGTCGAAGCTGAAGAACACTGGAAGCACGTCATCGGGGAATCCTCCCGGGAGCGGGCCGAACGAACGTGCGCGCGCCGCCGCTTCGACCGCGCTCTGCGCCTCGAGATCGAAGGCGTAGTTGCCGGAGCGCTTCACGAACTTGAGATCTGTCACGGAGCCATCGCGATGGATCAGAAAGGTTACCTCCGCGCGCAGCTTCGCATTCGGGTTGCGCGGCTTGAAGTTGAGCGCGATCTGGCGAACGATGTTGTTGAGGTACCCCGGAAATGGAAATTCGATTCCCTCCGTGCGCACGTTCGCGACATCGGTTCCCGCCCCTCCCGTCGGTCCGCCTCCCGCTTTCGGCGCATTGCTGCGCTCCTGCTTTTTCGGAATCGCGACATCCGGCGTCGCGCGGCGCACCGGATTATCCGCGACTTTTTTCGGATCGGGCATTGGCTTCGCCGTCGCGTCCGAGGGCCGCGGGGCGGTGACCGGCTTCGCCGCGGCCGGCGGCGTCTCCTTAACTTCGCCGATGGCGCGCGCGCCGGGAGGCGCCGCGATCAGCTCCACGTGGTACATCGGAGGGAGAATCGCAGCCGGCGG
>JALYYD010000149.1 GCA_030946775.1 Gemmatimonadota bacterium | reverse complement strand
AGATTATACGAGTCGGCTCATCCACCTATCTGAACCAGAAGCTCGCCATCCGCGCCGCACCGGCACTTGAATACAACCTGTTCCCCTACGACGAGTCGAGCCGCAGGCAGCTGACGCTCCAGTACTCGCTCGGCGTCAATCACTTCCGATACAAAGCCGTCACCATCTTCGACAAGATCACGGAGACGCGGCCCGATCAGTCGCTGTCTGTCGGCCTGGGAATGAAGCAACCGTGGGGCTCTATAAGCACGCAGCTCTCCGGCAAAAGCTACATCAACGACTTCTCCAAGAACCGGCTCGATCTGTACAGCAGCGCCGACATGCGCCTCTTGAAAGGCCTCAGCTTCAATTTTTTCGTCAGCGCGTCCCGAGTCCGTGATCAACTCTATCTTGCGAAAGGCCGCGCGACGGAGCAGGAGGTGCTGCTGAGGCGCCGGCAGCTTGCGACATCGTACAGCTACTACGGGGGATTCGGACTCAGCTATACCTTCGGCTCGATCTTCAACAACATCGTCAACACCCGGTTCGATCCACCGAGTGGGTGATCGCTGACGCTTTGCCTGGAAACGCCGCGACGAGAAGGTAGGACGCTATGCCGCGGCGGCCGGAACCGGCCCCGCTGGCACGAGCTCCCTTCTTCCCAGATCGACGCGAAGGTTGAGTCCCTCGAGCCCGTGAGCTCCAAGCAGAGTAAGATCCCCCCGCTGCGCGAAAACGAAAACCGCCGGCGCCGAGCGACCCGCAGCAAAGAGGAGCGCGAAGCCGATCTCGCGTTCGAGTATGCGACCGTCCGCCGTTTCGAAGCGATCGGTTCGCACCGGTGACACGCCGAGCGCGCGAAGCACGGACTCGGGAGCCCAGTTGTACTCGCTCCCTGTATCCACCATCACCTCCGACAGCGTCTCGCGCGCTTGCGGCCGTTCCATTGCCGCAATCTCGATGCTCGTTCGGAAAATCCCCATGTCGTGGATGATAAGCGCCCCCGGTTGGAGTCTGAAACGAAGATATTCCGCGTACAAGCAATTTACCACTCTCAATCCACACGCCCGTGGTGTATTGCGCTGATGCAGCCGCCGAGCGTACTCATAGATTGAGCTCGCAGCAAAGAATCGATTAATGCGGAGGACGAGGCAAAATGGTTCATCTCGAGGTTGGCGAATCCCTCTGTGTAAATTGCGATGACATCGCGTGGAAGCCATCCACGTTCGCGGCCAGAGCATTCGTCAAGGACGTTGCGGTGACCGGAGGACTTGAGATGCAGATCGTGCGTCTCGAGCCCGGCGCTATTCTTCCCCTCCATACCCACGAGCTCCCGGAATTCATCTATGTGCTTGAAGGTGAGCTCGTATTGGGAGGGCAGCGCCTGAGCGAAGGCTGGGCGAGCATAGCCAGCGTGGGATCGGTGCACTCCGATGTTCATTCCGACGAGGGCTGTGTCTTTCTCCTCGTCGATCGCCCGGTGTGAGGGCTGACACCGGAAATGAGAACGCCGCGAATCCGCGGCGTTTTTTGCGAGATTGCCCATCCTCGAAGCCCCACGACAAGCAATGGAGGAGCTGTGATTCGCAAACTGAAAACCGGAGAGTACCGGTTGTACTCGCGCAAGAAGAATCCAAAGACGGGCAAGCGGCGCAACCTCGGCACTTTCAAATCACGCGCAGCGGCGATGAAGCACGAGAAAGCGGTTCAATTCTTCAAGCGCGGCGGATAACCGCGCGCTCACGGCGCCGGCTGAATCTTCGCCGTCACCGGCACGCCCTTCACGTGGCACTCGTCCTTCGTCACGGCTACGTCGCCTTTCGTCCACGTTTTGTATCCCGACTTCCGAACGGTGACCGTGTACGTACCTGCTCTCTCACCAGCCAACCCGATCGGAATCGTCGGGGAACCTCCCGATGGGACGACAACGGAATCGGCGTAGCTTCCCTCACTCGCAATCACCGTTGCCCCGGCCGCCGCCGGCACACCGGTCGCTGAATCGACAACCGAAACGCTGATGCCGAAGGCGAATAGCGCTGTGCAATAAGTCCCGCCCCCAGCCGGCGCGCTGCAGGCCGGTGAAACTGCGACGATCGGCAACGCAATCAATACTCCGAGTTTCACATTTGCTCCTGAAGGCAGCCGTGTGCTCCCACAGCACGGGCTAGGCCACGCTCCCTGCTGTGATGGTCTAGTTCCTTGGCGGTGCCGGCCGAAGCCGCGCGGTAATGAGCTGGCCGTCGATGCCGCAGAGACCCGTCGTGACTTGAACTCCGGTCTTCACCCAGTCCACGTATCCATCCTTGCGCGCCGTCACTGAATAGGTGCCGATCCGATTGAAAGCGAGCCCGATCAGAAGTTGATCGAAGCCCGCAGCCGGTATCGTTACCGAATCGGAGTACGCTCCATCGCGCGCGATGACCGTCGTCCCGCGGGCGGCAGGCAGCCCTGTTAACGAATCGCGCACCGCAACGTTGATGGCAAATTCGGAAATCCTCGGCGGATCGCTGCAATCAGGGGGGCCGCTTGCTTGCCTGCACGCCGAAAGGACTCCCGCGATTCCCATCAAAACGGCTGCCGATTTCGCGCGCAGATCTATCATCGCTCCGCTCCGCTCCGTTCCCGCTCTCCTCCGCTCAAATCACAACCGTCGCGGCTTACAGCGTGGAGATCCAGGCTCGCCATTTTGCGGAATCGGCGCCCAGGTCGGATCCGCGTAGCTTGATCAGAAGAGACCTCGCGGGTTGGGAAAGAATCTCGTTGGAGCTGTCCAGGTAGTTCACGAGCATCTCGGCGCCGCCGGCCAGGAACGGCGCCGCATACCGGGGACCGACTCCGCTCGCGTTGAGCGCGCGCACGACCGATGGAAGCCCAAAGAGCCCACCGTTTCCCGCCAGCATCAGGCGGATCGTCCCGGCGATCGGCCGCCAATCGACCCGGCGCGGAACCGCCGAGAGCGTGCTCAATGTGTTGGAAGCAACCGCCAACAGGTGCCCATCTTCTCTGCTGGCAACGACAAGAGCGCGCCACGCATCATCACTCGCGGGAAAGTTTGCGAGGGTGAGCGCGGCAATCATCCTGTCGCCAAAATTGGGATCTGAGGAAATGACGATCAGGGCGAGGCGCCGATCCCTCGTCGTGCGGCGCTCTCTCAAGAAAGAAACAAGTCGCTCAGCCTGTGCGCTGTCCCCCTGTGTCGAGTAGCGATGTGACCGCGAGCCACCGATCGTACGGAAGAGAAAGCTCTGCGTCGCGGGATAGAAAATGTCCGGGCGCCGCCGCTCGAGCTCTACAAACTGCCGCCACTCGGGCAGGCCGCCGGTCGAATCGTAGCGCGTAATCGGAAGATGAACCCTGGCAGAATCCTGCGGCTCACGCACCGTTACCACGACCCGATTCGGATGTCCCTCGGCTTCGTAAGTCGTGGACGATGCATCAGCGAAGTGAAGTTTGTACCGAAGCACCGCCGCGCAGGCGTGGTTCTGCAGCGAATCGCCGGGAGAATACTTGCGCAGGGAATCCTGGATCATCGCGATCGTCCAACGCCGAAGACCGAGGACTTCGACAGTTCTGCCGCCGGCGAGTCGGATTACCGGCGCCGGCTGGCTGCGAGCGGGAGAGGAGACGCCCGCGACCGCGAGGATGAGAAAGAAGATCGCTCTACGAATCATCTCTCCCGCTGGTATCCGAACATCACAAGGCCCGCATTGATCCCCGGATTGATCGGCGATGTGTTCGCGTTCGACATATGGAACAGCTCGTAACCCGCCCACAGCGTTCCGTGATTCCCAACCGGTACTCCGAGCGCCGGACGCGCCGAAAGCTGGAAGTTGACGCGCTTCGCCTGGTCGTACGGAATGGCGTGATTCAGCACCACCGTGCCGACGCCGAGTGAGAGCGACAATCTCGTCCTGTGCGGCAGCGTCGTCGTCATCCGCGCACCGAATGGCGTGACACCGACCCCATAAGACGTGTACCGCTGCTCATTGATGTCCACTCCCTGCCGAAAACATTCCATCCGGAGACAGGGGAGAAAGCGGTACCTCACATTCCCGCCGATGCTGATCACCGGCTGCGCTGCGACGAAGTACTCGAAAAAGTTGTCCCTTCCCGAAGTCGCGAAAAGCGTCTTGCTCACCTCGACCTCGAACACCATCGGCCGCTTCTGCGTCTGGTAGATGTTGCCGTTGGACTCGAACAGGTACGGCGTCGGGGTCTCGACACCCGAGCCGCCGATCACCGCGATCAGCAGCGGATGATGCGGTTGCTCCGTCTTCGCTATCCGGGTTGCGGAGGAATCGGCCGCAGCACTTTGAGAGGACGCCACCCCAGGAAGCGCCGACAGCGCCGCCAGTGCGATCGGAATCAATTTCGGCCAACGATGGGAATGCCGCATTCTAGCTCGGCTGAGGTTTCGCCTGACCTTACTCTACGCCCGGGCACCGATTCGCGAAAGACCGTCCGGCGTTAACTTTCCGCCGTGCGCTTCGAGATTCTGCGCGACCCGCTCTGGAACAACATCCGCGTCGACGAGATCACGCTTCAGCTCGTCGACACGGACGTATTTCAGCGTCTCCGGTACATCCGACAGCTCGGCTGGACTTACCTGGTTTACCCAGGCGCCACTCACTCCCGCTTCGAACACGCGCTCGGCACGTACCATCTTTCGCGGCGAACGCTCTCGATGCTGCGCGAGCGCGACGACTCCCCGCTCGACGAAGCAGAGCTGGCAATCATCCGCGCAGCCGCGCTGCTCCACGACGTCGGCCACTATCCATTCTCGCACGCGCTCGAAGAGATCGGCGTTCTCGACCACGAGCAGGTCGCGAAGCCGCTCATCACCGAAGGCCCTGTCGCGGCGATCCTCGAGTTCTGCCTCGGCAAGGATGCGCCCGCGGAGATTTACGCGCTCATCACCGGATCCAGCCACGATCCGCTGCAGGGGCTGATTTCCGGCTCGCTCGACCTCGACAAGATTGAATACCTGAAGCGCGACGCGCTGATGTGCGGCGTCCCCTATGGCGAGATCGACGTCGACCGTCTCATCAACTCGATGCTGCTCGTTACCGATCCTGCCACCGGGCGGCGGGCGGTCGGTGTGCAGGAGAAGGCCCTCCCCGCTCTCGAGTCGCTTCTCTTCGCCAAGTACCAGATGTACCGCAATGTCTATTGGCATCACGCGGTGCGCAGCGCCACGGCGATGTACAAGCGTCTCGTCGAGGACGCGCTGATCTCCGGCGCGCTCGACGCCGGCTCGCTCGCGCGCTTCACCGACGAGGGAATTCTTCACAAGCTCGAGTCGAATGGGCCGAACGTGCTGCTCGCCGCGCTCAAGTCCCGGCACCTCTACAAGCGCGCCGCGGAATGGCCGGCGACGGTTCTTGATCCTGAGCTCGCCGACTGGATCTCCGGCGATCGCGCCCGCATTCGCATCGCCGAGAACGACCTCGCCGCAGAGCTGAAGCTCGCGCCCGGATCCGTGCTGATCGACTTTCCAGAGAAGACGCAGATGCTCGGCCTCGACATTCCAGTGCTTCGCCGCAGCGGTGCCGTCGAGCGGCTCACCGGCGAGGGATGGCTGGGCACGATCAATCTCCCGCGGCTTTCCGAAGAGCTGTACAACAGCGCGCGCTGGTTCCGCATTTTCTCGGCGGAGCGGGCGCCGCTTACGACAGAGCGGGCGATGAAGATTCTGCGCGGTACGATGAGCAAATCGCTCCGCGGTTGATCTGATCGCGCACGCGAACAAACTTCGTCCGGCGTTGTAATAGAGGGATGCGATTGTTGCGGCATCATTTTCTCGCGATAGTAATCCTTTGTTCGGCGTGCGCCCCGGCAGCTGAACAACCGGCGCCTCCACCGTCTCCCGCGCCCGCGCCGAATGCGTCTCCGACCAGTGCGATGAACTACACGGGGGTGGAGCGCGAGATCATTCACCTCGTCAACATCGAGCGGATCAAGATTCGGCTCGACACGCTGATCTGGAATCCGGCGCTCGACAAGGCGGCGAAGATACAGGCGGTTGAGATGGCTGCCCAACGGAAGATGGCGCACGAACTCCCCGGAGCGCGGTACCCGACTTTGAGAGACCGCATCAGCTCCACCGGCTACGGGTATCGCCACCTTACCGAAAACATCGCCTACGGATTTCCCGGCGCGTCGGGTGCCGTCTCGGGGTGGATGGCTTCACCCGGGCACCGCGCGAACATACTCGACCGTGTGAGCGTCGAGACGGGCGTCGGTGTGGCGCGCGCGAAAACCGGAGAGCTGTATTACTGCCAGCTTTTCGGGGCGCGGCTGTACTAGCTCAGCTCCGGCAAGTCACGAAACAGCTTCAGCGATTCCGGATTCGCGAGTGCCTCGGTGTTCTTCACCGGGCGTCCGTGAATGGTCTCGCGCACAGCGATCTCGCTGATTTTTCCGCTCACCGTGCGGGGGATGTCAGCGACGGCGATGATTTTCTTGGGCACGTGAAGCGGACTTGTGTTGTCGCGGATCCGCGCGACGATGCGTTTGTGCAGCGCCTCGTCGAGCTTCGCGTGTTCGCGTAAGCGGACGAAGAGGACGATTCGCACGTCGCCCGGCGAGTCGCTCTCGATCTCCTGCCCCACCGCCACCGCTTCGATGATTTCCGGGAGCTGCTCCACCTGCCGGTAGATCTCGGCGGTGCCGATGCGCACGCCGCCCGGATTTAGCGTCGCGTCGCTCCGACCGTAAATGATCACGCCGTCGCGCTCGGTGATCTCAGCCCAGTCGCCGTGCCGCCACACGCCGGGAAAGTGTTCGAAATAAGCGGCGCGATATTTGGCGCCGTCGGGGTCGTTCCAGAACGACACCGGCATGCTCGGAAACGATTTCGTGCACACGAGCTCGCCGGGCGCTCCGCGCAGTGAATCTCCGCCGTCGTCATACACATCCACCGCCATCCCCAACCCGCGGCACTGAAGCTCCCCGCGATAAACCGGTGCGACAGGATCTCCGAGCGCGAAGCAGGAGATGATGTCGGTCCCGCCGCTGATGCTGGCGAGGTGGACGTCCTGTTTGATTCTCGAGTAAACGAAGTCGTAGCTGTGCGCGGCGAGCGGACTGCCGGTGGAAAGAATCGTCCGCAAGGCGGACAGGTCGTGCGTCTCGCCGGGGGTCACTTCCGATTTCTCGAGCAGAGCCAGGTACTTCGCGCTCGTGCCGAATACTGTGATCTTTTCCTTCTCAGCCATCTCCCAGAGAATCCGCGGCGTTGGCGAAAGCGGAGCGCCATCGTACAGCACGATCGCGGCGCCGGATGCCAGCGCGCTCGCCATCCAGTTCCACATCATCCATCCGCACGTCGTGAAATAGAAGACGCGGTCCTCGCGGGTGATGTCGGTTTGGAGCACGTGCTCCTTGAGATGCTGGAGCAGCGTCCCCCCCGCTCCGTGCACCATGCATTTCGGCAGGCCTGTCGTTCCCGACGAATACATGATGTACAGCGGATGATCGAACGGCAGGCGGGCGAACAGCGCATCCTCGGCGCTCACGCGAACCGAGCTCGGCCCTTTGTCGTCAGCGTCGGGAACGACCTTATCGTGCGCGATCTTCACGAGCATCTCGCCAATGAATTCGGACCAGCGTTTGCCTACGCAGTCGCCGCCGCGCGCCTGATAATCAGTGACGACGACGTGCTCGACCGACGGCAATCGCGCGATGATCTCGCGCAGGCGGCTGCGGAGATCGATCTCTTTCCCGGCATAGAGGTAGCCTTCGGCGCAGAACAGCACCTTGGGCTCGATCTGGCCGAAGCGATCGATGACGCCCTGCACGCCGAAGTCGGGGGAGCAGGACGACCACAGCGCACCGATCGAGGCAGTCGCCAGCATCGCGATCACCGCCTCTGACATATTCGGGAGATAGCCGGCGAC
>JALYYD010000112.1 GCA_030946775.1 Gemmatimonadota bacterium | reverse complement strand
AGATTACGTTGTCGCTGGAAACGCCGGCCTCGCGAATGTACCGCGCCGCGGGGGCGGAGCTGTATGAAGAACCCTTTCTCGGGCTCGACGAAGTATTGGCAAGGATCGACGCGATCGACGGCGACGTCGTCGCGGAAGTTTGTTCGACGGTGTTCGCTCCGGAGCGGCAGACAGTGGTCACACTCGGTCCGACCGCTCCCTAATCGCATAGCCCACTCACCCGAAAGGTTGATATGAAGATCGGCGTACCGAAGGAAATCAAAACGAACGAAAACCGCGTCGCGCTCGTGCCCGCCGGAGCGGAAGCGCTCGTCGCGGCCGGCCATAGCGTGATGATGGAAAAGGGAGCAGGAGAGGGGAGCGGGTTTTCGGACAGCGACTACACGGCGGTCGGAGCGACGATCGGCCCCGATGCGGACACCGTGTGGCGCCAGGCGGAAATGATCATGAAGGTGAAGGAGCCCATCGCGCCCGAGTGGCCGCGAATGAAAAAGGGCCAGCTTATCTTCACGTACTTCCATTTCGCCGCGGACAAAAAGCTCACCGAGGCCCACCTCGCCAGTGGCGCGACCTGCGTCGCCTACGAGACGGTCGAGCTTCCGAGCCGTGAGCTTCCGCTGCTGACGCCGATGTCCGAGGTCGCGGGAAGAATGGCGGTTCAGGAAGGCGCGAAATATCTGGAGAAGCTCTACGGCGGGCGCGGCGTGCTGCTCGGCGGCGTGCCGGGAGTCGCTCCCGGAAAAGTCGTCATTCTCGGCGGCGGAATCGTAGGCATCAATGCTGCGAAGATGGCGGCGGGACTCGGCGCGAAGGTCACCGTACTCGACCTTTCGCTCGAGCGTCTCCGTTACCTTTCGGATGTAATGCCTGCCAACGTCACTCTGATCTATTCCAACCGTCACAACATCCTCGAGCAAATCTCCACCGCGGACCTCGTGGTCGGGGCGGTGCTGATTCCCGGCGCCGTAGCGCCGCGGCTTATTCGCCGCGAGGATTTGAAGACGATGCAGCCGGGCTCGGTCATCGTTGACGTCGCCATTGACCAGGGCGGATGCGTCGAGACGATTCACGCGACGACGCACGAGAATCCGACGTACGTCGTGGATGGCGTCATTCACTACGGCGTCGCGAACATGCCGGGCGGAGTGCCGCGCACTTCGACGCTCGCGCTCACCAACGCGACTTTCCCGTATGCTTTGCAGCTGGCGAACAAGGGATGGAAGCGCGCTCTCAAGGAGAACGCCGCTCTCAAGAAGGGGCTCAACGTTCATGATGGCGTGGTTACATACGCCGCGGTCGCCGAGGCCTTCGGCTTGCCGTTTAGTGACCCTGACTCATATTTGACTTAATGCGCTGGCCCTTCTTCAAGACGGGAAACCTCTTTCCCGCAAATGCGATTGCCGTAGACCTGGGCACTGCCAACACCCTGATTTATGTGAAAGGCGAAGGCATCGTGCTCAACGAGCCTTCGGTTGTCGCGCTCGATCGTGAGACAAGAAAGATCAAAGGCGTCGGCCTCGAGGCGAAGCGCATGCTCGGGAGAACTCCTGAAAACGTGATCGCCGTGCGTCCGATGAAGGACGGCGTCATTGCCGACTTCGACGTGACGGAGAAGATGCTGCGGTACTTTCTCGCGCTGATCATCGAGAATCACGTCTTCAAGGTGAAGCCGCGCGTGATCGTGTGCGTGCCGTCGGGAATCACCGAAGTGGAGAAGCGCGCCGTGCGCGACTCCGCGCTCGGCGCGGGCGCGAAGGAAGTGTTCATGGTCGCGGAGCCGATGGCGGCGGCGATCGGCGTCGGTCTCCCGGTCGAGACGCCGACGGGCAACATGGTCATCGACATCGGCGGCGGAACGACGGAGATCGCGGTCATCGCGCTCTCCGGCATCGTCAGCGACACGTCCATCCGCACCGGCGGCGACGAGCTCGACATGGCGATCGTGCAATTCATGCGCAAGAACTACAATCTGCTCATCGGCGAAGCGACCGCGGAGCAGGTCAAAATTCAGATCGGCTCGGCGGCGAACGTCGGCGACGAGCGCGAGATGGACGTGAAGGGACGCGATCTGGTCTCCGGAATTCCGAAGACGGTGCGCGTGCATTCGTCGGAGATTCGCGAAGCCGTTCAGGAGCCGATTCAGCAAATCGTCGACGCGGTGCGTCGCGCGCTGGAGATCACGCCGCCGGAGCTGGCGGCCGACATCGTGGATCGCGGCATCGTGATGACGGGCGGCGGCGCGCTCATTCGCGGTCTCGACGTTCTGCTGTCGCAGGAAACCGGTCTTCCCATTCACGTCGATGAGGATCCTCTCACCTGCGTGGTGCGCGGCACCGGCAGAATTCTCGACGACGAAGCCAAATACTGGTCGGTACTGGCAACCTGAGGTAACAAGCGTGGCGCGCGCTGTTCGCAGCAACAACCGGATAGATCTGATTTTGCTGCTCGTGTGCGCCGTCGTCGCGCTCATCGCGCGGGCGCTGCCCGACACGATGCGCGACCCCGTTGCGATGGGCCTCCGCCGGACTTTCCTGTCGCCGATGGTGATGCTCCAGGAGTGGGCCGAGACGAGCCGGCATTCGATGGCGCTCGCGCCGGCGCGCGTGGCCGCGCGCGACAGTATCGCAATGAAGGCGCTCACCGCTACTTCGCTCGACGCCGAGAACGAGCGCCTCCGCCAGCTCATCGGACTCGGCTCGCGCCTGAAGTGGGGATTCGTCCCCGCCGAGGCGCTGCACGGCCGCGGCATTCGCGACGAGAGCAACGTAATACTCAGCGCCGGGAGCAGGGCGGGGATTGGCAGACTCAGTCCCGTCGTCGCTCCCGAAGGTCTTGTCGGCGTCGTTGACGCGGTTGACCCGACGATGAGCCACGCGATGCTGTGGACCAATCCGGATTTCCGCGTCAGCGCGATGTCGGCCGACGCAGCCGCGTTTGGAATCGTGCAGGCGCACCTCGCCAGCGCGACTGGGGGATACCTGCTGGAAATGCGCGGCGTTCCCTTTCGCGCCACGCTCAAGCCCGGCGC
>JALYYD010000071.1 GCA_030946775.1 Gemmatimonadota bacterium | reverse complement strand
CGCAGGTGCTGGATACGCTCGACCTCGAGCGCGAGCGCGGAATCACGATCAAGCTGAACGCGGTGCGGATGTCGTACACCGCCAGGGACGGCTCCGAGTACGAGCTGAACCTGATCGACACGCCGGGCCACGTGGACTTCACCTATGAAGTCTCGCGCTCACTCGCCGCGTGTGAAGGCGCCATTCTCGTGGTGGACGCGTCGCAGGGAATCCAGGCGCAGACGCTTTCGAATCTCTTCCTGGCGATGGACGCCGGGCTCGAGATCATCCCGATCCTGAACAAGATCGATCTCCCCGGCGCCGATCCGGACCAGCGCGCAAACGAAGTCTCCGAGCTGCTGGGCGTGGATGCCGATTCCATTCTTCGCGTCAGCGCCAAGGCCGGAATCGGCATCGCCGAGCTGCTGGAAGCGGTGGTCGAGAAAGTGCCGCCGCCGGTTGGCGACGAGAACGCGCCGCTGCGTGCGCTGATCTACGATTCGTACTACGACAGGTATCGCGGCGCGATTCCGAGCGTCCGTGTCGTGGACGGCGTCATCAGGAAGGGGACGAAGATCACCTTCGGCGCGTCGGAGTCGGTGTACGAAGTCGATGAAGTCGGGTTCAACCAGCTGCGGCAGGTGCAGACGGATCAGCTTGGCCCGGGCGAGGTCGGCTATGTGGTGGCGAGCGTGCGATCCGTAAGCGAGACTCGCGCGGGGGACACCATCTTCGACGCCAACAACCGCGCCGCCGCCGCCCTTCCCGGCTACCAGGAAGTGCGCTCCTTCGTATTCGCCGGGATGTACCCGACGGACACGCAGCAGTACGAGACGCTCCGCGACGCACTCGAGAAGCTCAAGCTCAACGACGCTTCGCTGAACTACGAGCCGGAAACCTCCACCGCGCTCGGCTTCGGGTTCCGCTGCGGATTCCTTGGCCTGCTGCATATGGAGATCGTCGAAGAGCGGCTGCGGCGCGAGTTCGACCTCGATCTCGTGCAAACCGTGCCGAGCGTGGAGTACAAGGTTTACAAGACGGACAATACGATGGTGCTGATCGAGAATCCCGCGCTGATGCCCAACTCGGCCGTGATCGACTACATCGAGGAGCCGTATGTGAAGGCACGCATCATGGCGCCGTCGGACTACATCGGGCCGATAATGACGCTCGGCACCGACCGTCGCGGCGTGTACAAGAACATGACGTACCTCGATCAGCAGCGCGTCGAGTTCGACTGGGAGTTTCCGCTCGGCGAGATCATTCTCGATTTCTTCGATCGTCTCAAGTCCATCAGCCGCGGGTACGCGTCGCTCGACTACGAGATGCTCGAATACCGCGCCAGCGATCTGGTGCGGCTCGACATGCTGATCAACGGCGAGGCGATCGACGCGTTCAGCGTCATCTGCCACGAGTCGAAGGCATACGATTGGGGACGGAAGATCGCCGACAAGCTCAAGGAGCTGATTCCGCGGCAGCTGTTCGAAGTGGCGATTCAGGCGGCCATCGGCACCAAGGTGATCGCGCGCACGACGGTGAAGGCGGTGCGGAAGGACGTGCTCGCCAAGTGTTACGGCGGAGACATCTCGCGGAAGCGCAAGCTCCTCGAGAAGCAGAAGGAAGGAAAGAAGCGGATGAAGCAGGTTGGATCCGTGGAGATCCCGCAGGAGGCTTTCCTCGCCGTGCTCCAGGTGGACTGAGTGGCGACGTCACTCGTCATCCAGACGAGTTTCCTCGGCGACGTCGTGCTGACGACGCCGCTGATCGCCGAGCTGGCGAAGCGCGGCGCGGTGGATGTGCTGGTTACTCCGGCGGGCGCGGCGGTACTCGCCAACAATCCTTCCATCCGCCGCATCATCAAGTACGACAAGCGCGATACGTACGGCGCCGCGATGCAAACGTGGCGGACGATTCGTGACATCCGCCACCACCCGCCGTACGACGCCGTCTATATGGCACAGGGCTCATTTCGCAGTGCCGTTCTCGCGCTCCTCACGGGAACACACGAGCGGATTGGCTTTTTCACCTCGCACGGCAAGGCGCTCTACACGCGCCGGGTGGAATACCGTCCTGATCGCCATCACGCCGAGCGACTGTGGTCGCTGTCGATGTATGACTGCGCGGATCCGCCGACGGCGGAGCAGCTGAGAGTGCGGCTCTATCCGTCCGACGACGATCGCGCGAAGGTGGACGCCATTCTCCGCCGTAACAATCTCGACGATGGCGCCTTCATCGCGCTGGCGCCCGGCAGCGCGTGGGGGACGAAGCGCTGGCCGTATTTCGCCGATCTCGCGGAGCGCATCAGCGCGCACAACCGCATCGTGGTCATCGGCGGCAGGGAGGATCGCGGCGCGGCGGAGGAGATCGCTCATAGAGTGTCGTCGGCACCGGTCGTGGACAGCACCGGCGAGCTCCCGATTCTCGCGTCCGCCGAGCTGATCGGGCGCGCGAAGGCGATTGTCGCCAACGATTCGGTGCCGCAGCATCTCGCGTCAGCGATGGGAACGCCGACGCTGACGATTTACGGCCCGACGGTTCCGGATTTCGGATTCGGGCCGCTGGCGCCGAAGCGGGCGACGGCCGGGGTCACGGATCTCGCGTGCCGTCCCTGCCATCGTCACGGGCCGAAGAACTGCCCGCTCGGACACTGGCGCTGCATGCGGGACCTTCCGGCGGAGGAAGTCGAGCGGCTTCTTTCATCGCTACTCGTGAACACGGCGGCGGCGTGAGCAAAGAGCGCTACATAGTGGGCGTCGACCTCGGCGGCACGAACATCGTCGCCGGCGCGATGCCGTTCGACGGCGGGCGCGAATACGCAATGCGCACGGGGCTCACTCACGTCAAGGACGGCGCGCAAAACGTCGTCGAGCGAATCGCGACGATGGTGAAAGAGGTTATCGCCGAGACGATGAGCGAGACTGGCGCCGGGCGCGACCAGTTCGTGGGAGTTGGGATCGGATCGCCGGGCCCGCTCAACCGCGAGACGGGGGTCGTGATCAGCGCGCACAACCTCGGCTTCTTCAATTTTCCGCTGCGCGACGAGCTGTCGAAGCTCGTCGGTCTGCCGGCGACTCTCGACAATGACGCGCGCTGCGCGACGCTGGGAGAGCACTGGAGAGGCGCGGCGCGCGGCGTCCGCAACGTACTGGGAATGACGATCGGCACCGGCATCGGCGGCGGGCTGATCTTCGACGGTCACCTGTATCACGGTGCATCGGACGTGGCGGGTGAGATCGGCCATATGACGATCGACTCCAACGGCCGCCGCTGCACCTGCGGTAACTACGGCTGCCTCGAGGCCTACGCGTCCGGCCCGGCAATCGCAGAGAGAGCGCGCGAAGCGCTGGATGGGGACGAGAGCTCGATACTGCCCTCGCTCGTGAACGGCGATCTGAGCCGCATCACCGCACAAACGGTGTATGAGGCATCGAAGAAGGGGGATCCGGTAGCACGGGAAGTCGTGCGCGACACGGCGCGCTTTCTCGGAACGGGAATTTCGAACTTGATCAACATTTTCAACCCCGACATGGTCGTCATCGCTGGCGGAGTCACGCAGGCGGGCGACGCTCTTTTCGAGCCGCTTCGCGCGGAAGTCAGGCGGCGGGCGTTCAAGCCCGCGGTGGACGCGTGCCAGATCGTGCCCGGCGCGCTTCCCCTCTCCGCCGGAATGGTGGGAGCTGTCGCAACCTTCAAGCAGCGCACTTTCGGGGAGCTCTAGAGTGGGAAGGAAGCTCAGAAAGAAAAGGCTGGGCGTAATCGGGAGCTTCGTGTGGGACGTGATACACGGGCGCGATCCGAGGGAAACACCTATAGAGGAGTGGGGCGGAATCACCTACAGTCTCGGCGCGCTGGACGCATCGGTGGGCCCGGACTGGGAGATCGTTCCGATCGTGAAGGTGGGGTTCGACCTCGCTCAGCGGGCGAGGGAGTATATCGGCTCCCTCGACAACGTTTCCACCGACGCGGCGCCGATCGAAGTTCCACATCACAGCAACCGCGTGGCGCTGCACTATCAGAGTGAAGAGCGCCGCTGCGAGCGGCTGACCGGCGGCATCCCCGGATGGAGCTGGGCTGGACTCAAGCCGCTGCTGCACGACATCGACGCGCTTTACGTCAATCTGATCAGCGGGTGGGAGCTGGATCTCGAGACCGCGCAGCTACTCCGGCAGCACTTCAAGGGGCCGATATACTGCGATCTGCATTCGCTGCTTCTTGCTGTGCAGCCGGATGGTGTGAGAACGCTCGCTCCGCTGCCGAATCCCCAGGCGTGGTGCCGCTGCTTCGATTTCATCCAGGTGAACGAAGAAGAAATGGAGATGATGGCGCACGATTCGATGGAGCTGGCGGCGATGGCGATGGCGAACGGGGTCAGCACCCTCGCCGTGACGCTGGGAAAGCGGGGCGTCGTCTATTTCGCCGCATCGGGGTTCGAGAAGCTCTCCGATCTCAGGCGGGAGACGCTTGCCAGACCGGGCGGACCGAGCCGGACGGCTCTCTTGCCAGCGCGCAAGACCCGCAGCGCCTTCAGCGGCGATCCGACCGGATGCGGCGACGTGTGGGGCGCAACCTATTTCTCACGACTCCTCGCGGGTGATAACTTAGAGAGTGCGATGGGGCGGGCATTGGATGCCGCCGCGCGCAACGTGGATCATCGCGGCGCAACCGGACTCGCAGACTACCTTCGCGGAGAGCTCAGCCTACAGTGACGACCGTCATCAACACACCCCCATCGCTCGAAGAGAAGCCGTTCGAGCTGGTGTTCGATCAGGTCGCCGCGGTGCCTCCCGACGAAAAAATAATTGTTGACGCGCGGCACGTGCGCTGGGCGAGCCCGTACGGACTCACCGCGCTGCTGGCGCTGGCGCAGTCGCGGTCGGAGAGGCCGGTGCTTTACGCGCCGGAATCGGAGCAGGTGAGCAGCTACTGGTCGCGGATGAATTTCTTCAAGCACGCCGCCGACTTGTACGATCTGCAGGGGAAGATTCATCCGCCGCGCGGGATCGAGAACCGGAATGTTCTCCTCGAGGTGACATCCATCTCCGAGACCGACGATGTGCACGGAGTCGTGGACCGCATCAGCCAGGCAGCGCAGGACACGCTCGTGCAGCAGCTCAAGCTCGAGGCGCGCGTCACCGGCCGTTTCGCGATGGCGCTGTCGGAAGTTTGCCAGAACATCGTCGAGCACGCGGGACGCGGCGGGTGGGTTGCGGTGCAGAGCTATCAGTGGCGCGTGCGGCTCGGCGGGCGCCGCGTCGTCGTGATCGCCGTCTGCGATTCCGGGCTCGGATTCAGAGGCTCGCTCGAATCATCACCCGCGTTCCAGGCGGGAGACAGATGGGATGACCGCCTCGCGCTCGAAGAGACGCTGATGCGCGGCGTGTCACGTTATCCCGACCGTCATCGCGGCCACGGGCTGCAGGGCGTCAAGAATTTCGTCGCCAGCTGGGACGGTAAGCTCTCCATTCGCAGCGGCACGGCGCGGATAATGATTCCTCCCAAGGGCGATTGGGACGTCGAAGACGAGCAGCAGATGCAGCAGGGCCTCGCCTACTTCCCCGGCGCGCAGGTGCAGATCACGATTCCCGAGCGCGTGATATGAGCCACCACATCGACGTCAGCTCATTGCTGCGCAAGAGCGTGTGCGAGCTGTACTCCAACCTCGTGACCCGCCCGACTGGCGCCGCTGTTCGGTGCGAGATCGAGCAGGAGCTGGACCGCATCGGCGAGCGAGCGCTGACCATCATCGACTTTTCGCACGTGAAGCTGCTCGACTATTCCTGCGCCGACGAGATCGTCGCCAAGCTGCTGCTGCAATACGTAAGCGTGGACGCTCCGCGCCGCGAAGTGTATTTCGTTTTCAGGGGTATCAACGAATCGCATATGGACGCGATCGAAGTCGTTCTCAAGAGGCACGACCTCGCGCTCGTATCGCAGCTCGCCGACGGCGCGGCACGCCTCATCGGCGAGATCGGCGATGACGAGCGGAGGGCGTGGGAGACGATGGCGAAGCTGGGCGCCGCGCCGACATCGGAGTTCGCCAGTGCGTGCGGGCTCGCTCAGGATTCGGCGGAGAGAATGCTCGACACGCTGTGGCGCCGGCGGCTGGTCATCCGGTACGACGGCGGATATGCGGCGGTGGGCGCGCGCACTTTCGCCACACTCCCGAACGCGACACAGTGATCGCCGAAGGTTACCAGCCGCCGCTTCGCGTCGCCGCTTTCATCGCGACGACGAAGGACGAGCCCGACCGCGGGCCCGTGGTGAGACTGCATCCTTCGGAGGCGAATATCCGTCTAATGGAGGATGGAGAGCTGGTCTGGATTTACGGGCCGCGCCGTCACGAATTGGCAAAACTGGTCGTTGACGGATCTGTTCCGATCGGGGAGGTCGTGGCGCGCGACGTTCCCGGCATCGCCCCTTCGGAGATCGTGCGCGTGGTGAAGCACGACTTCGACGCCGGGCGCTCCACCCGCAACCTGGGTTAGCGATGACGCCGAAATCCGAGCGAATGGGAATGTCGACGATCGCCGTTCACGGCGGCGCCACTCACGGCGTGCCCGGCGACCCGGTTTCGGGAACGCTCGATCAGTCGGTGAGCTTCGTGCAGGAGATCGGCACCACCGATCAGATGTACACGCGCTATGGGAACACCCCGAACGCGGCAGTGGTGCAGCGGCGCCTCGCGCAGCTCGAAGGAGCCGAAGCGGCGCTGGTGTTGTCGAGCGGAATGGGCGCTACTACCTGCGCGATGCTCGCGCTGTTGCGGAGCGGCGACCATCTTATCTCCAGCTCGTGGATTTACGGCGGCACTCACACTCTGTTCACGCGCGAGCTCCCGGAGATGGGAATCGAGGTGACGTTCGTCGATCCGCTCGAGCCGCGCGGCTGGCGTCAGTCGCTGAAGAAAAACACGCGGGCAATTTTCTTCGAGTCGCCGGTGAATCCTACCTGCCGGGTGCTCGATCTCTCCACGATGCAGATGATCGCGAAGTCGGAGGGAATCGCGCTCGTGGTGGACTCCACCCTGGCGAGCCCCGTCAACTTCCGCCCCCTCGAGCACGGCATCGACGTCGTGATTCACTCGGCCACAAAATATCTCAACGGTCATCACGACATACTCGCCGGCGCCGTGATGGGCAGCGAGCCGTTCATAGACGAAGTAACGCAGAAGATGATGGTCTTCGGCCAGGCGCCGGATCCGTTCGCCTGCTGGCTGCTCGAGCGCGGATTGAAGACGATTGAGATCCGCGTCCAGCGCCAAAATGAGAACGCGATGAAGATCGCGGCCTGGTGTGAGGGGAGAAAGGAGATCTCGAAGGTTCATTATCCCGGACTTCCGAGCCACCCCGATCACGCCATCGCCGCAAAGCTGCTGAAGGGATTCGGCGGAATGATGTCCATCGAGCTCGCGGGAGGGGGCGACGCCGCCGAGGGCTTCATCCGCCGCCTTCGTCTGTTCACTCACGCGTCGAGCCTCGGCGGGGTGGACTCTCTCATCAGCCAGCCACGCTACACGTCTCACGCCAAGCTCAGCGCTGAAGAGCGCGCGGCGATCGGAATCCCGGATGGATTTCTCCGTCTCAGCGTCGGCATCGAGAACGCTGACGACCTGATCGCGGACATCGAACAGGCGCTCCCCCGTTGACGATGATCCGCCTCCACCACGTCGCGAAGGAATATCCTCGCACCGGCGTCGCGCTGAGCCATCTCACCTTTCAGATCAAGAAAGGCGAGTTCGTCTTTTTGACCGGGCCGAGCGGCGCGGGAAAGACGACGCTGCTCAAGCTGCTGCTGATGGAGGAGAAGCCTACCGAGGGTGAGGTGTGGGTGAGCGGAGTGAGCGCGAAGAAGGCGCGACGCCGCGACGTGTCGCATCTCCGCCGCCGGCTGGGCGTGATCTTCCAGGATTTCCGTCTGCTGGAGGATCGCACCGCCGAAGCGAACGTCAGGTTCGCGCTCGAGGTGACGGGCGCGCCGAAGAGCGCGTTCGCGCAGAAGGTGAGCCGAGCGCTTTCACAGGTCGGACTGGCATCGAAAGGCACCAGCTATCCGCGCGAGCTCTCCGGCGGCGAGCAGCAGCGCGTCGCAATCGCGCGGGCGCTGGTCAACGATCCGTTCGTGATTCTCGCCGACGAGCCGACCGGCAATCTCGACGAGCGCGCAACGCGCGGAGTGTTCCAGCTGCTGCGCGACATCAATGCGTCGGGGACGGCGGTAGTGATGGCTACGCACGATCTCGATCTTGTCCGCAACTCGAATTACCGGACGATCGAGCTCAATCACGGCCGCGTCGTTTATGATTCGGCGGAAACGCCGCCGCCGGGAACCGGAATGACACCGCCGGGCGGGCTCCCGGGCAGTCTTCTATTCCCAGCAACGGACAATCCAGCGGGGACCGGCTGATGCTGGCAATGCGCGAAGCGCTAATAGCCTCGAAGCGCGCGCCGCTCCTCAGCCTGCTCGGAGTGCTGACGATCGCGTTCTCCCTGTTCGCGTTCGGACTGTTCTCCCTCGTCGCGCTGAACATCAAGCACTCGCTCCAGCAGGTCGAGGAGCGGGTCGAGATACGCGGTTTTATCACCGACGGCACGCCGATCGAGCCGATCGCCGGAGCGATGAAGGATATCGCCGCGATGCCGGAAGTCGCCAAGGTGGACTACGTCTCGCAGGAACAGGCGCTCACGCGCGCGCGGAAAGAGCTCGGCGAGTTCAAGGACGTGTTCGAGGAAGACGTTCTCCCCGCGTCGATCGAAGTGCATCTGCGGGCCGGACTGAAGAGCCCGGCCACCGTGCGCGAGGTCGCGAACCGGATCGGGCGCTACGATTTCGTTGACGACGTGCGCTACGGCGAGGAGTGGGTGGACAAGCTTTACAAGCTGCGCAACATCGCCACCGTCGCGGGTACGGGGCTCGGGCTCGCGTTCGCGCTTGTCGCGATCATCATCATCGGCGCCACGATCAGAATGGCGGTGCTGCACCGCGCGAAGGAGATCTCGATAATGAAGTACGTCGGCGCGACCGATGGATTCATCCGCCTTCCCTTCCTCATCGACGGGC